>JASLGC010000019.1 GCA_030150335.1 Flavobacterium sp. | reverse complement strand
AATTTAGAATATACTTACCTTAAACACGGTGATAAATTTAGAAAATTAGAAGAATTGAACAAGGACTTAAAAAAAATTGAAGCTGAGTTCGTTCCCTTTCAAGCACTGAAAACTATTCAAAAACTAAGGGCTAATAATACTGCAAATGCAAAAGTAATCGTTACTATTGAATGGATATATGACACAGAATTAACTAAAGTAATTTCATACAGAATACTACAATAAAAACAAGCCTAACTATTATTACATATAGTTAGGCTTGTTTTATTAGACTAATCGATAAATTAGATTATTTACATTGCTGCAGCTATCAAGTCTTTATTATAGATTCCTCTTGATTAATAATTAAACAGGGGCAATCTACTTCTTATTTGCCATCTGACTAACGATAGCTTTCAAAGTTGCTTTTCTTTTAGCAACAGCTTCCTTTTCTTTCTTTTTTTTCTGGGCTATTTTTAAGCTTGCCGCTTTTCTATTAGCATCGGTATTTCTACTCATAATTCACTCAATAAGCCTAATGGCAATAATTCAATGCAAATTTAATTTATATAGCAATAAATCACTACAAAAATCTCTTGATTCACTTAATTAAATATTACTTATCCAAGTAGACAACTTAAAACTATGTTTACAAAAGGAAGAATAACAAACAAGCCTAACTATCACATTCAATAGTTAGGCTTGTTTCTTATATCATTCTACACATAAAGTGCAAACATTCTTTATGACATACTCTCAACACACATAATAGCACATTTCTCACCATCAATTGCCGCTGAGATAATTCCACCTGCATATCCTGCTCCTTCTCCACAAGGATATAATCCTTTGATTTGAAGGTGTTCTAATGATTTATTATCACGAGGAATACGAACCGGAGATGAGGTTCTACTCTCTGGAGCGTGCAATATAGCCTCATTAGTAAAATACCCCTTCATTGACTTTCCAAACTCTTGGAATCCCTCTCTCATAATTTGCGTTAAGAATCCTGGAAATACATTCCCTAATTCAATAGATGTTGTTCCTGGCAAATACGAAGTTTTGGGAATAGACTCAGATACTTTAGATTGTGAAAAGTCAACCATACGCTGAGCTGGTACACGTTGTGTTTCTCCTGCTAACAAAAATGCTTTCTGTTCAATAGACTTTTGGAACTCCATTCCTGCTAAAGCTCCAAACTTTTCAAATGGTTTAAAATCTTCTAATCTCAACTCTACAACAATTCCAGAGTTAGCCGTTGCTTGATCTCGTTTTGAAGGAGACCAACCATTCGTAACTACTTCTCCAGGTGCAGTAGCACAAGGTGCAATTACTCCCCCTGGACACATACAGAATGAGTACATTCCACGCCCGTTAACCTGTTTTACAATAGAATAAGGTGCTGGAGGTAAAAAGTCTCCTCTAAAGTCACAAGAGTATTGTATTTTATCAATTAACGACTGAGGATGCTCTGCTCGTACACCAAGTGCAAAAGGCTTTGCTTCTATTAATATATTCTTTCGGTCCAACAATTCATAGATATCACGTGCAGAGTGTCCTGTAGCAAGGATAACTTTACTCGCATCAATTGTATCTCCATTGTTGACTACTACACCTTTTATTTCACTATTTTTAACTACAAAGTCCACTACTCTCTTTTCAAACAATACCTCACCTCCAAATTCAACAATCTTCTCACGCATATCTTGCATGATCTTTGGCAATTTGTTTGTTCCGATATGTGGATGTGCTTCTACTAAGATATCTTGGGATGCACCAAAAGCAACAAGTAACTCTAAAATACGATTAACATCTCCACGTTTTTTTGAACGTGTATATAGCTTACCATCTGAATACGTTCCTGCTCCTCCTTCTCCAAAACAATAGTTTGAATCAGGATTAACGATGTGCTCTATATTGATTGCCTTTAAATCTCTTCTACGTCCGCGGACATCTTTTCCTCTTTCAATTACGATTGGTTTTACCCCTAATTCGATTAACTGTAATGCAGCAAAATAACCTGCAGGTCCAGCACCTACAACAATTACTCTTTTGGCATCTTTTACATTTTTGTATTCGGGAAAGTGTATTTGTCTATGCACAACCTCTTCTCCTGTTAAGAAAACGTTTACTGTCAAATTAATCTTTACAGTACGTTGTCTGGCATCAATAGACCTTTTTAGGATAGTCACATGCTGAATGTCCGAAACGGAACACTTCAATTGGCCTGCAACGTATTGATTTAATAATTCTGCTGAAGCAGCAACTTCAGGAAGTACTTGTAATTGTAATTCTTTTGGCATTTTTTTATAAAGCAATATAAATTAAAGCGCAAAAATACATTAAAATTGCTTTGATATCTACTAAAAATGTCATTCAATGTGTTGCTTTTGAACTATTGACTTACAAAATGTTACCTCAACAAAATGGTTAATCTATTAAGTTAGAAGAAGCAAATATTCCTCAAATCACGATGAATCGTCAGAATCACGATAGTTGCAAAATTCAATTTAGATAAAACTCCCTAAAAAATGAAGCACATAAGTTAAATAGAAAGATATTTAACCTACATGCTTCGATAGAGAAAATTTAAAATGGCGAAAGTGTTCTTGATTTTAAATACACCCAAGTTCTACTTAGGTATGGGGTAAATACTACTAATAGCAATATTACCAATAACAACCAGCACATGATTTCATAATAATCCATTGCATAGCGCAGTTGAATCTGTTTATTTAAATCAAGCATCAGCAATTTTTCACTTGCTTTTTCTGCTGGTGTGTTTAGCAAACCTCTTCCTTGAAGTTTAACTGCATTCTGTGATAATTTACTTTGCAAAAATGGATTTGAAAAGTTTAAATAATCAGAGAATCTATTTTTATGTTGATTTGAGCTATACAAATTGTAGTAGTTCATTATTGCTGTACTACTTGTATACCCCAAGTATCGTATTGAAAGGCAAACTGCCGCAGCAGATGCTCCTAATTCTACAGGCACGGAAGCAATACAATAGATAATAGTCGGCACCATTAATAATCCTACACCAAATCCCTGACAAAATAAGAGTAAAAAGTAAGAATCTGGGTTAGCTGTCGGGGCAAATTGTAAATACATTCCAAAGTGAAAAATGAATAAGAATAGAAAACCCAAACTCCATATAAATCTCATTTTCAACCTTTTTAAAAGCCAAATACATGCAATAATAACTCCTGAGATTAGACCTACCAGATTATATATGTTTAGATATGATAAGTGAATTGGGTCCAAACGCAAAGCTGTTGTAAAGTGAACATTCGAAATACCCGAGGCAAAACGACAGATATAAAGGATGAATAGTAAGAATAGTCCCACTTTAAAATTTCTATATCTCAATACATTCCAATTGATATAAGGTCGTTTCAGATGTCTCTGACGCAATACAAAGAAAATCATCGCTAAGAGAATTCCTAAACCTGCCCATCGTATATCTTCATCTTCAAACCAATAATACTGTTGACCGTAAATAGTTATGTATCCAAACAATACTACTGCTACTGCAAATAAAACGAAGCTCTCCCAATCTAAATTAGACAAAGGTAGTTTACGACTTAAACGTACATATTGCATACTCATCATTACTAATACCAACCCTGGTACAAAGGACAATGCTGCTACTTTAAATAAAAATGAATAGTCATATTGATCAATAAAATCAGCAGTTATCAACTGATTAACGGGTGTTGCACAAATTAGAATACCATAAAAGCACGAGAAAGTTACTTCTCTTGCTTTAGAGCTTTCTAAGCGCATAAACATTGTAGAAATGGTTAAGTTCACTGTACTTGCAAACAACATTCCTTGCAAAAATCTGATCGGCCATATAATGCACAAAGCTTGTGTATTATATAATACAACACAACCTAAGAGCTGTAATACATTGAATATAATGAAATACTCTTTTGTAGCCAGATAGGTGAAAAAACGGCGTTCAAGGCTATAAAACGCAACAAACCCAGCATATAAAAGCGCTACTGAAAATTGAATATCTCTAACATCACATCCGAAGTAACCCGCTGCTGCAATCGGATTTGCAGCAGGTAAAAAGAATAACACAACACTTGGCATTACCAAAACAAATAGAATGATACGAACCATCCACTCTGGTATCCAATCGTGAAATAACTTAGGGATTTCACTATTTTGCATGAGACTGGTTTTTGGAAATGTACACGTTTACATTCATTCCTGCTTTAAGTAGCTCCTCTGAATCTTCTGGAGAGGTAACCTCTATACGCACGGGAATACGTTGTACAATCTTCACAAAGTTCCCTGTTGCATTATCTGGAGGAAGCAAAGAGAAGCTTGAACCTGTAGCTGGGGCAATAGAAATTACTTTTCCTATAAATTCAGTATCAGGATAAGCATCTACTTTCACTTCAACCTCATCACCCTCATGAATATTTCTAATTTGTGTTTCCTTGTAATTAGCTACAATCCACTTAGGTGTTTCATCATTTACTATATAAGTCAATACTTGTCCTGGAGTAATCATTTGTCCTAAGTCTATGCTTCGTTTCCCCATTCTTCCGCGATATGGCGCAGTTACAACAGTATAATTAACATTAAGATTTTTGTGATTCTCCAAGTGTTTCAAACGTGTAATTTCTTTTTCCAATACATGTTTCTGTGCTTCAATATCAGCAAGACTTGCCGCTGCTGCACGCGCATTTTCAATACTACTCTCCCAATTACTTTTGTCAATATTTAATTGAGCTTGCTTTTCTTCTAATTGTTGAGCAGTTGCGGACTCTACTTCATATAGCTTGCGGTATCTGTTGTAATCAAGTTCTTGTTGATGATATTTTGACTCATGCCCTTGAATTTGACTTTGTGCCGCTGCTGCAGTTTGAGATAACGTGTATTGACGTGCTTCTAATTCTTTAATCTGAGCGTATTGCTTTTCAATATTCGCCGTAGTTTCCGCTTGATCATATACATATTCTCGGTTGTCTACTAATAACAAAGTATCTCCTTTAGCAACCATTTGATTCTCTTCAAATCTAACTTCTGTTAGAAATCCCCCAACCCTCGCAATTACAGGGTTAATGTATTCTTGAACTTGAGCATCATTTGTTTGTTCATATCTCCAATAAATCCAAAGCGTGTGAATTCCCCAAATACAACCTACAATAATGATTAATGATGCGATATAACGTGTAACGCGTGTAATAACACGGTCTGTGATTTTAATTTTAGTTTTAATGTCCATTATAATAAGCCTTTAGCTAATTGAAGAGAATAATATTTATAAATGCTGTCTAATTTTGCTGATTCAAGTTCAAATTGAGTTTGCAGATATTGCACATCTGCATCAAGCAAGTCAATAACCAACGAGGTACTATTGAAATAAGTATTTTTAATAATTCGAGCACTTTCATGTGCTTCTTCCTGATTTTTAGTACATACTTGTATTTGAATCAAAGACTCTTGATATCGCAAATATGCTTGTTGCACCTCTTGTTTTATTTGATCTGATACATGTAAATGTTGTAGTTCTTCTTTTTGATGTTCTAAAACATGGCTACGTTTTTTATGAACATTGTGGTAAATGGAAGAAATAGGAAAAGAAATTTGCACTCCTATTGTTCCCATACTGTACCAACTTGGATTATATGGATAAAGAAATATCTGTGGATTTGCCATAGTAAAGTTCCCAATTAACCCGATACTTGGTTTTGTATTTGCCTTTACCTTTTTTAATTCTATTTCGCTTAAAGCCAAATCTTCTTCTGACAACAAATGTTTAAATGCGTGTTCTTCGGCAATCTCTAATGCATCTTCATAAGATTCTAAAGGTGCTACTTCTGCAAATTGGTCTTGAGGGACTATAATATTCTCATCCTCTATCCCCATTAATAAAACTAACTTTTGGTTTTCAATTAGAATATCATTTTCAATTTGTACCAAAGTCATTTCCCTTTTTGATATTTCCATTGAAGCACGTAATACATCACTTTTTAGAACAACCCCATTCTTATACAAGTTTTCCATTTGAACAAGTTGCTTTTTTTGGTCTATAATATCAGCAATCATCACCTCTTTAAACTTAATTACCTTTGCTAAAGCAAGATAACTTCTGGCTGCTTCTAAGCGAACTTCAGATTGAGATTGCTCTGCTGTAATCGCTGCTTTGTCTTCAAGAGTTTTACGCTCCTCTATCTCTAAATTCTGACGGTTTCCATTATAAAGATTTAGATACATTGAAGCTCCCGTATTGTATAAGGTGTGAATCACATCATGTTGTTCTGGTTTGTGAAAGATACCATCCGTGTAAACAGGAATATTACTTGCTTTTTCTACACGACCATAAGCGTTAAATACTGGATAGCGCTCCATTTTAGCATCCTTGGTGTTCTCTTGGCGTATTTGTATTTCCTTATTGTGAATTAATGCTTTTTTACTATGCACATCTGTTTGTTGCCAAACCTCATTTAGAGTTATTTTTAATGTGTCTTTGTCAAAAGCTGACGGAATTTTATTTTGGCTATAGCCAGTAATAATGCCACTTGCGAGCATGGCGAAGAGATAGAAACTGTCGGATTTCATATATTATTTTTAACCCTACAAAAGTATAATGCAGAGCTTATATCTTGTGTTTCTTAAATAGTCAACTTTTTATTGAAAACAGACAAAATCATTGCATATTTTTGCATCAGAAAAAAACTAAGCCAAAATGAAGATTATTGATTCCCTTGATTTGATCAATACAGTAGAAAATGGTGTTTATATCAAACACGAAAAATCAGAAAAGCGTTATCCGTTGCACCAGCATCAAAAAGGACAGCTTACTTATGTAGAAGGAGGAATCACCTATTTAATTGTTGACAATGTAACTCATGTAGTTCCCGCCCACTATTTTTTCTGGATTCCTAAAGGAGTACCCCATGTATTACGCCTTAGCCATTCTGCAACTGTTCTTCATTCAATTTATTTCTATACCCACGACGATGACCAAAATCCTTTTTATAGTGAATTGGGAATTTATGCTGCTTCTGACCTATTAGTTGAAATGATATCCTATACGCAGTGTTGGCATGAACAGATGGTAGATAGCAATACTCATAATTTTGCTTTCTTACAGGCTTTGAAAAATATACTTCCCTCTTTTGTGAGTAAAAACATGCAGTTGCAGTTGCCCTTTAGCGATAATGAGCGTATGGTACGCATTACAGACTTTTTAGATGTGCACTTTGGCCTTCCCTTGACATTAGCAGAAATTGGAAACCACTTTAACTTAAGCGAACGTTCTGTATCTCGTCTTTTTCAAGCTGAATTGCAAATTTCTTTTCTTCAATATCTAAAGGCATTGCGTATCCTAAAAGCTATTGAGCAATTAATAAAAACAGAGCATTCTATCAGCGAAATTGCTAATGATGTTGGATATAATACCGTAGGGGCTTTCAGCAATGCCTTTTGTGAGTTTACAGGAAGACGTCCTACTGAAATGCGTCGTAATCATGAATAAGTGTTATTGGATATATACAAGTATGTACAACTCCTTATAACTCTTATGTTCTCTATAAAATAGAGAGCAGGAGGTAGATAATCTGAACTAATACTACCTGTTAAGTTATCAATTTGTCTAATGTAAACAAACCTTATTAGATAAGAAATTATATCAAATTACTTTATTCGTGATGTAAAAAAAGTATTAAATTAAGTTCATCACTATGATGTCCGGAACATACACCTATTAAATACCATACTTGTTTTTAAAAAAGGCTCATTTCAAGAGAATATAGACTTTGGTCAGAAGACTCCTCACATCTCTTATGACTATTAGGTTTGTTGCAATACTAAAATGTCGATTTTCACCATTTCTCCTCCTTTTAAATAACAAAATACTTTATAAGGTTAATGCTACTTTACGATTCTCTTACAAGATAATAACTAATTACTCAACAAACTTCTGTATGGAATAGTATAAATTGCTCTCATGTAGTAAATACTTACAAGCATTCTTGCGAATAACTGTATCTTTGCTTAAAATAGAACAATATGCAGAATTCAAAGGATCCACTACACGGAAAAAAACTTGTTGATATTCTTGAAGAATTAGTTGAATATTACGACGGATTTGAAGGTTTGGGAGATCAAATTAATATTCGTTGTTTTACACACGACCCAAGTATCAAATCTTCTTTGACATTTTTAAGAAGAACACCTTGGGCAAGAGAGAAAACAGAAAGTTTATATTTATATGTGCTTCGTCAAAAAGCAAAACAAAATAGATCCCAAGAGTAATACCTTGGGATTTTTTATGCCATATTTTATACGGTTTAAAATATTGTTCTGAATGCTTTACAATAGTTTACACCTAAATTGTATCTATATCGTATTTCTTCTAAACACTTATCTGAGTAGATAATGCTCATTTTTCCACATCTTATCTAATTATATAGCTACTCTTTATATCACTAAATAACTAAGTCTTGTTATTAATATAGTTATATAATATTTCTATTCTCTTACTAATTTCATTTTTATTTGATAAATACTTCTTTACAATTATTACAATTTATAACTTTTACCTCAAAAATAGCCATTGAAAAATATTTACAAAAACACACAGAACAACAATATTTAAACATATAACAAAGACAAAACACTACATATTGTTAAATAAAATTGAATTAATCGTGATAAATACGTATTTTGCATCACTTAAAATATACTTATCATTAAAAGTTTAATCAATTACATTAATAATCTTTATTTAAAATGTTGTCCTCTTTAAAAAGCAATTATCTCAAAAATATTACTTTTCTACTTCTTTTTATTATTTCATTAAATTTACAAGAAAATTTAAACGACTCAATTAAGCAAACAATCGAGGCT
>JASLGC010000344.1 GCA_030150335.1 Flavobacterium sp. | reverse complement strand
GGTAACTGGCACGGATATTAGAAGAGAAGTCAAAGTTTTTGTTATCTTCTTCAGATAAATAACCTTTAGCATTTATTGGGTTATTACGTTGGCTATATGCAGTGCTGTAGATACGTTTGTTTACTTCACCTAAGCTATAATCTGCTCCAAGTACACCAGATATATTTAACTCCGGTAAAACATCCCATTGCATTATAATAGCACTACTAAAGCGTTTAGTTGTGCTTTTTTGATAAAATTGATTAATTAAATCATTATATGAGCGCGAGTTGTCAAAACTGTACAAACTCTTACTTTGTCGCGTTTCATAGGGATTTAAAATATAAGCAAGAGAAGTTGGATCGTTGTCCATTCCGTTTTCTGTATTAGCTGTAGCTAAGCCAAAACTATTATTAATAGAGATGTTGAAATTATCTGTTACTATATAGTTTAAATTGGCACGTGCAGTGATGTGGTTAATATCATTACCTGGAATTCGGCCTCCTTGTTTACTGTAATTTAAAGAATAGAAGTAAGTGCTTTTTTCGGAACCACCACGTACACTAAGATTATAAGATTGAAAATGATTTGGTTTAATAAGTTCTTTAAACCAATCTGTATTGTATTGTTTAAGGGAATCTAAAATCCTTGCTCCTTCAATTAATTTAGTTTGTAGTAAAGGGCTATTTTGATAGTTTTTAGTGATGTACTTTTCTGAAAACTGGTACCCAGGAGTACCAAGCATTTCGATACGTTCTTCAAAAGCTAATTTTTCATTGGTTCCCATCATTTCTACTGGACGCTCACCTCTTAAGGTAATTCCTTGCTTCATAGAAAAGTTGAATATTGGTTTGCCTTCAAAACCTGTTTTAGATGTAAGTTCAATTACTCCATTAGCGGCTTTAATACCATACAGAGCTGTTGCAGGTGCATCTTTAAGTACTTTAATTGTTGTGAAATCATTTGGATTTAACGTCAAAAAGGTCTCAGTAGAAATGATAATACCATCCATTACAAAAAGAGGTTCATTTGCGCTACCATTGTAATTAAAAGAGGAGTTTCCTCGAATACGAATCTCAGGTTTTTTTCCGAGTTCTCCTCCAAAGTTGACAGTAAGTCCTGGTACTTGGCCTTGTAAGAGCTTTGCCATATCCATCTCAGATCGTTCACTAAGTTTTGTCATGTCAAGAGTAACTACTGATCCAGTTAGATTACGAACATCAATGTCGTTTATATTAGTCGTTCTACGAATTAGTAATTCTTCTAATTGATCTGCAGAAGGAGCAAGGAATAATTCTTGGTATGTTTCTTTTAAAGTTACTTGCAAATCAGTAAAACCTAAATGTGTAATTAAGATTTTAGGATTTGGTTCTGAATTAAAAGAAAAGCTACCATCTAATTCAGTAATAAATATCTGCTTTGTATCTAAAAGTGTGATGACAGCACCATCTATAACATTAGTTGTGTGTTGATCATAGATTTTTCCAGTATACTGTTTTTTTTGAGCAAAAGTTAAGAGACTTATAAGAGAAAAAATCATTAAGAATGCACTACGTGAAATAGTTATCATATGTGTTTCAATTTGGTAATCTAAGTGTTTATGTTAATAAAATTAAACAAATATTTAACAAAAAGAGGTTTTTGAACGTCTTATTTAGAATTGTTATTAATACTGAATTAGGTTTGTGTTCGTTTTAATGTGTGATTAGTGTGATAAGTTTTGTTTTTTAACTTATAGGTTGTGTTAAGGAAGTTTATGATTGTTTAGTGTTGTTAAACTGATAAAAGATAAAATGTTAGTTAAAATTTCATTGAGGTGTTATAAATTAGGAAACGATTGTAACTTTAGAAGTTTAAGTACTTTAATAATTTCATTAGATTTTTGAATAGGTTTTATCTTTGAAATATCTAAAAAAATCTTGTATTGAAAGAGAAGAAGAATATTTGAAAGTTTTAAGTTTGTAGATATAGATAAAAAAGAATTATAAAGTGAGGACTGTAATACAAAGAGTAACACGTGCATCAGTAACTGTTGATGGGCAGGTTATAGGGAAAATTGAAAAAGGATTACTTATTCTTGTTGGAATAGAGGATATAGATACGCAGAGTGATATAGAGTGGTTGGCAGGAAAGGTAACTAACTTACGTGTTTTTGATGATGAGAATGGTGTAATGAATAAGTCTATCAAGGATGTAGATGGAGATATTTTATTAGTGAGTCAGTTTACTTTACACGCATCGACTAAAAAAGGGAATAGACCTTCTTACATACGTGCCGCAAAGCCTGATTTTGCTATTCCAATGTATGAGAAATTCATTGGTCAACTTGAACAAGAAGTTGGTAAGAAAATAGAAACAGGAGAATTTGGAGCTGATATGAAAGTTGAGCTTTTAAACGATGGTCCTGTTACAATTATAATCGACACTCAAAATAAGGAATAATGAATACATTGATCAAGTATAGCTTTTTTACGGTTATATATATAGGATTAACATGGTTTTTGTCGGATGAGGTAGGATGTGCCTTGTCTGGAAACGAGACTTGTGTTTTAAACTTTTTAGTCAAATACATCGTTTTCATGGTGTTGATGATTATTTACGATAAATGGATTAAAGGAAAAATATTTAAAAAGAACTAAGCATATAATAAGATGAATATACAAGACGCACAAAAAGCAGTAGATAATTGGATTAAAGAACACGGAGTACGTTATTTTAACGAGTTGACTAATATGGCGCAATTAACTGAAGAAGTTGGTGAAGTAGCGCGTATTATTGCAAGACGTTATGGTGAGCAATCTGAAAAAGAAAGTGACAAGAATAAGGATTTAGGTGAGGAATTAGCTGATGTTGTTTTTGTAGTACTTTGTTTGGCTAATCAAACAGGAGTAAACCTTCAGGAAGCCTTTGACAAGAAGATGGATGTGAAAACTAAGCGTGATCACGACCGTCACCATAACAATGAAAAATTGAAATAATTTATTTTCATGAAAAAGAATCTCTCTCATAGTCAAATAAAAAACGGTAAGTCATTGGTGATTTCAGGAAGTAAGTCTGAAAGTAATCGCTTATTGATATTGCAACAATTGTTTCCCTCTTTACAGATTAAAAACTTATCAGATTCGGATGATGTGTGTGCAATGGTCAATGCATTAAAATCAGATAGTCAAGACGTGGTTGATATTCACCACGCGGGAACAACGATGCGTTTTTTGACTGCCTATTATTCTTTGTGTACTGAGCGCAGTTTGGTTCTAACAGGGAGTAAACGTATGCAAGAAAGACCTATTGGGGTTTTAGTAGATGCTTTGCGTCAGTTAGGAGCAGAGATAGCTTATCAAAAGGAAGAAGGGTATCCGCCGTTGCAAATCAATGGACATATATCTGAGGGAGGTAAAGTAGTTTTGCCAGCTAATATTAGCAGTCAGTATATTACTGCATTAATGTTGGTTGGAACTAAATTTTCTAAAGGAATTGAGCTTGAATTAATTGGAGAAATTACATCAAGACCTTATATTGAAATGACATTGTCATTGTTAAATCAATTGGGAGTATCAACGCGTTTTGAAGGTAATACTATTGTTGTAAATCAATTAGATAAAATAGCACAAGATAGTTTTACTGTAGAGTCGGATTGGTCTTCAGCTTCTTATTTCTATTCAACAATTGCGTTGTCTCCAATAGGAACAAAAATGCAGTTGAGTAGTTACAAGCAAAATAGTTTACAAGGGGACAGTAATGTTGCTAAAATATATGAGCAATTAGGAGTGAAAACCACTTATTTAACGAATGATAGTATCGCGCTTGAGAAAGTAGCAAAAAGTCAGATTAAACTATCAGCTGATTTAGTAGAAACACCCGATTTAGCGCAGACAATTGCGGTCAGTTGTTTTGGTTTAGGGGTTGAATGTGAGCTAAAAGGACTTCATACGTTAAAAATTAAAGAGACAGATAGGTTAATTGCATTGAAGAATGAGCTTACTAAACTTGGGGCTACTATTGAGGTAACGAATGATAGTTTGCATATCAGTTCTTCAAGTGAAATAAATAGAGGGATAGAGATTGAAACATATCAAGACCATAGGATGGCTATGGCTTTTGCACCTTTAGCATTGCGAACAAATATCGTTGTTCTTGAAGCAGAGGTGGTTAGTAAGTCTTTCATTAATTTTTGGAGCTGTTTGTCTGAATTAGGGCTTAATATCGAAGAACAATAAACAGTCAAAAAGAAAAATATCGTTAAATACTTGACAACCGCTATCGTGAGGTTGTATATTTGTAAATTCTTGGACTAGTATAGTCTTTGGTATTTTTTTAATTAAAACCGTATTCAATGAAGTTATCAAACTTTAATTTTGATTTGCCAACTGAGTTATTGGCAGAGTTTCCAGCTGAGAATAGAGATGAGTCAAAGTTAATGGTGGTAGACCGTAAAAAAGGGACTATTGACCATAAAGAATTTAAAGATTTAATCGAATATTTCGATGAAGGTGATGTGATGGTATTAAATAATACTAAAGTATTCCCAGCTCGATTATATGGTAATAAGGAAAAAACAGGTGCAAGAATCGAAGTATTCTTACTGCGTGAATTAAATGCAGAGCAACGTTTATGGGATGTATTAGTAGATCCAGCTCGTAAAATCCGTATTGGAAATAAATTATACTTTGGAGAAGATGATTCTTTAGTAGCAGAGGTAATTGATAATACAACATCAAGAGGAAGAACATTGCGTTTCTTATATGATGGTTCTTATGAAGAATTTAGAGAAAAGCTTCAAGAGCTTGGAGAAACTCCAATTCCTAAATACATCAACCGTGAGGTAGTTCCAGAAGATGCTGAACGTTACCAAACGATTTATGCTTCTGAAGAAGGAGCTGTAGCTGCACCAACTGCAGGATTACACTTCTCTAAACACTTAATGAAGCGTTTGGAAATTAAAGGTGTTAAGTTTGCTGAGGTTACGTTACACATTGGTTTAGGTACTTTCAACCCAGTTGAGGTAGAGGATTTATCTAAGCACAAAATGGACTCTGAAGAGATGTTCGTTACTCAAGAGGCTTGTGATATTGTTAATGCTGCGAAGGTTAGAAAAAGTAGAGTGTGTGCTGTAGGAACTACAAGTATGCGTGCTTTAGAAAGTTCAGTTTCTTCAAACCAAACTTTAAATCCTTTCGTAGGGTGGACTAATAAATTTATCTTCCCTCCTTATGATTTCAGTATTGCTGACTGTATGGTGACAAACTTCCATATGCCTAAGTCAACATTGTTGATGATGATTTCAGCTTTCTGTGGTCATGATTTAATGATGAAAGCTTATAAAGAAGCAGTAAAAGAGAATTATAAATTCTATTCTTATGGTGATGCAATGTTAATCATCTAATGATAGATTTTAAATAAGTATAAAATAGGATGTCTGATATAGGCATCCTATTTTTTTTGTAGATCTCCTAAGTATTGCCTCTATTTTAAATGTTGGGAGCTTTATGAGAAGTCTTCTATTTTACTTAATTGCTATAAATAGGGAAGTATATAAACGTCTATTTTAAATTATTGTGTGTGTTTTTGACACCATTTGTATTGTTTCTGTTATTAATTTTGCCTTCCAACATTTTAATTTTTCTGCACTTTCCTTGAAAACTATATCCTGTTTTTGTCGAATTATTTGTTCATTTTTGCAAGTGAATTACGTGAAAACTTGTTTAAAGATTTTTTTAATTAGTTTCTATTTAATTTGTGCTTGATTCGATAGATCGATTAAATGTGAAGTAATGTAAGGGGCTTGTAATCTAAATGGATATGTTTCTTTTTATACGAGAATTGTCTTTTTTTTAAGAATGATTATTGGTGCTTACAACTTTTAATTAGGATTAAAATGGTTACATTTACTTAAAACCAAAAGTTATATAACTCATGATATTTGAGAACAATCTTTCTTATGCAAAAAGTTTAGATAGTAAGGATCCCCTTGCTAAATATAGACAAGAGTTTAATTTTCCAAAAGTAAATAACAAACAGGTAATTTATTTTACAGGAAACTCATTAGGGCTTCAGCCTAAAAGAGCTATTAAGTTTGTAAATGAAGTAATGACAGATTGGGCAGAATTAGCTGTTGAAGGTCATTTTTATGCAGAAAAGCCTTGGTGGGATTATCACGAAAGGTTTTGTGAGCCTTTATCAAAAGTAGTTGGGGCAAAGGCAAGCGAGGTTACTGTGATGAATACATTGACGGTTAATTTGCATTTGCTAATGGCAACATTCTACAACCCTACTGCTACTAAATTCAAAATTATTTGTGAGGAAAAAGCATTTCCAAGTGATCAATATTTAATTCAATCGCAAGTAAAATGGCATGGGTTGAATTATAAAGATGTGGTTGTTGAGGTTAAGCGCAGAGCTGGTGAACACAATTTTAGAACAGAAGATATCTTGGCTAAGATTGATGAGGTTGGAGATGAATTAGCTTTAGTGCTTATAGGTGGAATTAATTATTACACTGGGCAAGTTTTGGATATGAAAACGATTACAGAGCATGCTCATAAGTATGATGCAAAAGTTGGATGGGATTTAGCTCATGCGGCTGGTAACGTAGAATTGAAATTACACGAGTGGAATGCTGATTTTGCGGCTTGGTGTAGTTATAAGTATATGAATGGAGGACCTGGAAATGCTTCAGGTTGTTTTATTCATGAAAAATACCATCAAGACGAAACGCTTGTTCGCTTAGGTGGATGGTGGGGACACAATAAAGAACGCCGTTTTTTAATGGAAAAGAAATATTGTCCTATTGAAAATGCAAACGGTTGGCAGATTAGTAATCCACCGATCTTGAGTTTAGCACCTTATTTAGCTTCAGTTGAAATGTTTGCTGAGGTAGGTATGCCTGCTCTAATTAAGAAAAGAGATCAAATTACTGCTTATTTGGAGTTTGTTATAAAAGATATTGCGGCTGAAGTAGGAGGTGATTTTGAGGTTATTACACCAACAGATTTGAAAGAGAGAGCAAGTCAGCTATCTGTATTACTCCATGGAGAAGGGCGTGATTTATTTACTTATTTAATGAAAAATGGGGTAATTGTAGATTGGCGAGAACCGAATGTAATTCGTTTAGCGCCAGTACCTTTTTATACTTCTTTTGAAGATATTTATCATTTTGGACAGATATTAAAAGGTGGTATTAAGCAATCTAATGAATTGGATTGTTTTGAGAATCAATTATAATTTTAAATTTGCAAAAAAAATAATTTATTTAGATGTCAACAAAACAGCATAAAATAGACAATTTTGATCCTTCTCAACCAGGATTAGCAGATGCAACTATTTATGGATTGCCTTTTACTGCAGAAGAAAGTGAAATTATCGTAGTTCCTGCACCTTGGGAGGTTACAGTTAGCTACGGAGCGGGAACTTCTGAAGGTCCTGAAGCAATTTTAGAAGCTTCTTACCAAGTAGATTTACATCATCAACAATATCCAGAGTTGTGGAAATTAGGTGTTTTTATTGATGAAGCACCAGCACATTGGGCTGAAAATAGCGAAAAATATAAAACAATGGCTCAACCTATTATTGAGGCATTGGAAAATGGAGAAGATGTTGCAGAAAATCCTGCATTGCAAAAAGATTTAGATACGATTAACGAAGCTTGTGATGTGTTTCACAAAGAAGTGGAAGAGCGTATCACTTATTGGATGGAAAAAGGGAAAAAAGTTGTTTTGTTAGGTGGAGACCACAGTACGCCATTGGGATACTATAAGTCTTTAGCTAAATACCACGACTCTTTTGGTATTTTACATTTTGATGCGCACATGGATTTAAGAGATGCTTATGAAGGATTTACTTATTCTCATGCGTCAATTATGTTTAATACTTTAGGATTGTCTCAAGTAGAAAAAATTGTACAAGTGGGAATCAGAGATTTCTGTGAGCAAGAAGCAGAGGTTGTGCATTCATCTAACGGAAGAGTTTTAGTACATACAGATGCTGATTTGAAAGCTGATGAGTTTGAAGGAATGTCTTGGAAAGTGAAATGTGACCAAATTATAGATTCTCTTCCTGCAAAAGTGGCTATCAGTTTTGATATTGATGCGTTATTACCTTGGTATTGTCCAAATACTGGTACTCCAGTTCCAGGTGGATTGACATTTGAACAAGCTACTTATATGATTACAAGATTATCTGAAACTAATAAGCAAATTATTGGATTAGACTTAGTAGAAGTTGCACCAGGAGAAGATGATTGGGATGGAAACGTAGGAGCAAGATTATTGTTCCATATGTGTGGAGCTTACGCTAAATCACAAGGATTAGCAGTAGGAGATAAAATAGAATTCAAAAAGTAATTTTGATATATAGATAAAGAGCCAATTTTTGGCTCTTTATTTTTTTGTTATAGTTTGTGGTCGTAGATTTATAAGCGAAAACAAAACGAGTTATAAGTATTTGCCATTTAAAAGGAAGTGAACTAAAATGTAGGGTTCATTGTAGGTGGTATGCTCAAATAATATAAATGTAATGGTTAAAAATATTGCAGTTGTTGGTAGTGGCTTAGTTGGAGTGGTGTTAGCTCTAATGTTGAAAAAACAAGGCTACCATGTAGTTGTATATGATAAGAGTTGTGATATACGAACACTTGATTTTAAAGGACGTTCTATAAATTTGGCATTGTCTGATAGAGGGTGGCGTATTCTTACTAAAATTGGTATTGCGGACCAAGTGAAGGAAATTGGTATCCCAATGTATCAACGTGCAATTCACACCTTGGAAAGTGATGTGAAATATCAACCATATAGTATAAACGGTGATGCAATATGGGCAATTTCAAGAGGGGATTTGAATAAACACCTTATTACAATTGCAGAAGAAGCAGGTATTGTTTTTCAATTTGAAACGCCAATTTGGGATATTGATTTAGAAAAAGGCGTGTTATATACTGCAAAAGAAGAATCAATGCAATGGAGTACGATTAAACACGATTTGATTATTGGTGCAGATGGTGCTTATTCACGTGTACGTGCAAGATTACAAAAGCAAAGTCGCTTTGAATATCAACAATCTTATTTACCTCTTGGTTATAAGGAGTTAATCATTGATGCAACAAAATTAGGAGAGCATAAGCTTGAGCCTAATTCGTTTCACATTTGGCCGAGAAAGGATTTTATGTTGATAGGATTAGCAAATGTTGATGGTTCGTTTACATGCACGTTATTTATGCCTTTTGAAGGAGAAGTTTCGTTTGATAATATTAAAACAGAGAAAGAGATTACATCATTTTTTGCAACGTATTTTCCTGAAGTAACGGAGTTGATACCAACTTATAAAGAACAGTTTCTTCAAAACCCAGTGAATTCTCTTGTTACAATGAAGTGTTTTCCATGGATTCACAAGTCAAAGGTTGCTTTAATAGGGGATGCAGCTCATGCCGTAGTACCTTTCTATGGACAAGGATTAAATGCGGGGTTAGAAGATGTGTTTGTTCTAAGTGAGATATTAGATGAACAAGATGTTGTGGATTGGGAAGTGGTTTTAAAAAGTTACCAAGCGATGAGAAAGCCAAATGGCGATGCAATTGCGGAGTTGTCATATCAGAATTTTAGAGAAATGAGTGAGCTAACAGCGGACGACTCTTTTTTACTACGTAAAAAGATAGAAGGGAAGTTTGCTTCATTGTATCCAAGTTTATGGTTGCCTTTATATGATAGGGTTACTTTTAGTACAGATACTTATGTCTCAGCATTGAAAATGGGAAAAGAGCAAAGTTTGCTGATGGATAAAATTATGGCAATAGATGGAATTGAGAGTAAATGGGATTCAGAAGATATAATGAATCAGATAAAAATAATGATTGAGTCAAGATAAAAGAAAAAGGAGGCAATTGCCTCCTTTTTTATTTCTTTCCTTTTGTATTATTTGCAAACATCTTGTTTAGTATTCCAAATGCTCCACGAATAAATGTAGCACTTGTTACAACTTTTAAAACGCTTTTCGTTATATCGTTGCTTTGACTTTTGGGAGCTGCAGCAGTTGTTGTCTTCGTTGCTTTTGCTGGTTTTTGTACTTCTGTATCTTCAGACTGCATTCTCTCTAACTTAGCGGTTAAAATTTCATAAGCACTTTCTCTGTCAAAATAGTTGTTGTATTTCTTAGCAAGAGATGATTTGTCAATAATAGTATTAATTTCATCATTAGCAAGGATGTCCATTCTACTCATAGGTGCTCTCATTGCACAAACGGTCAGTGGAGTAGGGATTCCTTTTTCATTTAAAGCAGTAACTAACGCTTCTCCTGTACCAAGTTGGGTGATAATCTCATTTGTCTTATAAAACTCTGTTTGAGGGAAGTTTTCAGATGCTGTCTTTATTGCTTTTCTGTCTTTTTCAGTAAATGCTCTTAGAGCATGTTGAATTTTTAAACCTAATTGAGCTAATACTCCATTGGGAATATCGGTAGGATTTTGGGTAATGAAGTAAATACCTATTCCTTTAGAACGAATAAGTTTTACTATTGTCTCAATTTGGTTTAATAAAGTTTTGCTGGCTTCATTGAAAATTAAGTGAGCTTCATCAATAAAAATCACCAATTCAGGTTGTCCACTATCTCCTTGTTCAGGCATTTGAGAGTATACTTGCGCTAATAAGTTCAACATAAACGTAGAAAATAATTTAGGTTTATCTTGAATATCTGTCAGACGCAAAATGTTGATGTACCCTAAACCTCTATCGTCTACTCTCATTAAATCAGAGATGTCAAAAGATGGTTCGCCAAAGAAAAGTTCTCCCCCTTGTTGTTCTATTTCGATAATTTTTCGAATAATAGCCCCCGTTGAAGCAGCAGATATTCTACCATATTCTGCTTCGATTTCACTTTTTCCTTCGTTTGTAAGGTACTGTAAAGTCTTTTTGAAGTCTTTTATATCAAGTAAAGGAAGTTTTTTGTCATCACAATATTTAAATATTAATGACACAATTCCTGACTGAGTTTCATTCAAATCAAGAATTCTACTGAATAAAATAGGACCAAATTCAGTGATTGTTGCTCTTAATCGAACACCATTTTGCTCAGAAATAGTCATTAATTCAACAGGGAAACCTTGAGTGTTATAAGGTAAATTCATCTGTTGATGTCTATTTCTTATAAAGTCGTTTTCTACACCAGGTTGAGCAATTCCACTGAAATCTCCTTTGATATCCATCATCAAAACTGGTATGCCTTTTGAGGATAATTGTTCAGATAAAACTTGTATAGTTTTTGTTTTTCCCGTTCCTGTTGCTCCAGCGATAAGGCCGTGTCTATTAATGGTTTTTAGAGGAATTTTAACTAAGTGATCACTAAGAATGTTGTCGTTTAATTTAGCTCCTCCAATAGTGATATAGTCACCTTTAAAAGTGTAACCATTTTGAAACTGCGATGTGAAGTTTTCCGTATTCATTTATCAAACTTAAATGTGAATATTTTCTTTTACTTTGCAAAGATAATGATAACTAAAATTATAAATAGTATAAAATTGAAATGTTAAAAATGTAGGTAATGTAAAAATTAGTGTGGTTTAATTCATTTAGACTTATTATCTTTACCTTTACTTAACATTTCCTTTTATATATGGCTGTTAAATTTCCTTACTGTTAATTCCTTAAATAAACAATTTAAAAAAAGCATTTTAAATTTTTTTATTTGATGTAAAAACATAAATTTGCGACTCTCATATGTATTAAAAGAGAAATAAGTAATAAGTAATAATTGAAAAAAAAAGAATTAAATTTTTAAAAAGATGACAAACGAAACA
>JASLGC010000332.1 GCA_030150335.1 Flavobacterium sp. | reverse complement strand
TCATGCCATACATTTCTTTCTAAGGCAATCCACACCAATGAAACACTTCAAGGTGTCAAGACTTTTCCTTTCAACATTACTCTCAACATCTCCTTGCATACAATCGCTATCGCATGAAGACATCTACACACATCCCTATCCAACCTTCTTCCTTATTCAAATAACCATTCCCACAAACAAAGCGTCATCTCAAATTTCACTTTAAATTTTTAAATTAAAAATAATCATTGTATTTTTGTTAAAATTAACAACTATAAAACAAAACACTATTAATAAAATACAATATTTTAAAAATATAAACATAAAATAACAAGTAGAATACAATTACAGCCAAAAGTGTATTAGCTACAGAATCTATCAATATTACACAGCTATGTCTAAAATTAAATCTTGGAAACTAAAAGGAATACTACTTTTGTTTTGTTTAGCTTTTAGTTTAAAATCAACTGCAAATCTCAACGCGTTTGCACACATCCCAAACTACACTGAAAACATCCCTACAGACACAATTGTAAAGAAATCTTTTTGGCAAAAAGACATGGTTAAAGTAACTTTTGTTCCAACGGTATTCTTTGGTACTACTGCTGTTATATGGAATGGTAGAGAGCATATATTGGAAACAAGAGAGAGATATATTCCCGAATTTGAAAACACCTTCGACGACTTCTTACAATACGCTCCTGGTGCCTTAGCATTTGGTCTAAAAGCAGCAGGTGTGAAAGGTCGAAATAACACTAAGCGAAGCCTGTACAACTATGCAGGTAGTATGATACTTACAGGTATTTTTGTCAATAGTTTAAAATACACTACAAAAGTTATGAGACCTGATGGTAGTTCTGCAAATTCATGGCCATCTGGTCACTCAGCAATTGCCTTTTCCAATGCGCGCTTTTTAGATAAAGAATACGGATTAGTTAGCCCGATGTATTCCATTACAGGTTATGGAATGGCGATTATGACAGGTGTCGGACGTAGTATGAACAACAGACACTGGTCTCCAGACATCATAGCTGGTGCTGGTTTTGGTATTCTATCTACCAACTTAGCTTACTTTTTCATAGACAAAATATACGGAAATGAAGGAGATAACCTAAGTATCCTATCTAAAATTGAAGGAAATGAAAACCCATCATTCTTATCAGTAAAAGCAGGGTTTAGCCTTTCAAGTAGTGCAATCCTCGACTTTCACAGAAACGGTCCGAATGCCAGAATGGGTTGGGAAGCAGGGTTTGAAGGTGCATACTTCTTCAATAAAAACATAGGTTTGGGAGCGGAATTTACCATATCTGGTTATCCGATGAATGAAAATAGTATTAATGGCTTAGAAAACACCGAAATATTCAATCAATACGACCTTGCCTACACTTCAAGTGCTCTTGGTTTTATGAATGTCGGAATCGGTCCTTATTACGCTTTTCACTTCTCTGAAAAAATCAATTTGATGCTAAACACCTCTGTTGGTTATTCATTCGGAGCGGTGGGGAAAGTAGAAGCCAAACAAAATAATCCCGACCTGTATTTGCCAGATGAGATAATGAACAATATGGAGGTTGCCTCTTTCAAACCTCACAGTACTTTTAGATGGTCTGCTGGTACAGCATTAACTTATAACCTAACAGACCAATTAGGGCTGTCTTTATATGCGAACTTTGCTACCACATCTCCAATGATGAAATATCGCCCTGAGAATTTAATACTTAGTGCAAAAGATAGTCAGCCAAGTTCAGCAAGAGAAACACTACAATACATCGCAACAGGGGTTAGACTAACTGCTTATTTTTAAGAAACCTTCCCCTTGCATATCACAAACGCATAGTAAATAAAAAACAACCCCTCTTCATCAAAACGACAAAGAGGGGTTAAATATATATAAATAGCAATTCATCCTTATTCTTCACTCACTAACTTTCCTTTCTTATCATAAGACTCCATTCTCACAATTTGGTTGTCTTTAAAAGGCACTGAATTAAACGGCAACAAATCAGCAAAACTCTCAATTTGACTAATGTCATCCGTCATTACTTCAAAGTTGCTAATTATAGCAGACAACAAATCTTCTAATGAACCGTTGTAAACAGCGGGAAACTGCAAAAATATAGACGCTAAAAACTGACTTCTTCCCAAGCTTTCATAATTCTTGTCTAACGCCATACGCTTAAAGCTAAACTCCTGCTCTGCCCCATTCTCATCTTTGTAATACAATGTTTCTGACAGCGGCGTTCCCTTTTTCACTTGCTCTACAAACGGTTTTGCTGTCAATACCTTCTTGTCTTTCACCAAATAATCAGCGACAAGCATATCTCCTTGCTTTTCCACGTCTATCTCACTACTCGCTTGCAAATCCTTCATTACCAACTCCTCATCTGTTAATTCAAACGAAATACGGTTAAAATAATGCATCGCAAACATATCTAAGTACAAACTCTTCACTTTAAAGTTCTCATAGTTCAATATCTCCAATACAGAGCGGTCTTCTCCTTCTTTATAAATACGCCCACTTCTAACCTTTCCACCTTCAAAAAGTGTTTCAAGTCCATAAACAAACGGAGCTGAACTC
>JASLGC010000183.1 GCA_030150335.1 Flavobacterium sp. | reverse complement strand
ACAAATCGACAACCTCAACTTAAATACAGAACAAAAAACACTATTAACGAAAAACTACAAGAGTTTTGTGCGTAATGGTGCTTTATTGGCAGAAGATAAAAAGAATAGACTACGTGAGATTGATGCTGAACTATCAAAAACATCTCTAACTTTTGGAGAAAACGTTTTAGCAGAAACACACAAATACCAACTAAATATTACAGATAAAAAAGACCTTGCTGGACTACCAGAAGGAGCTGTAGAGGAAGCAAAAAGCTTAGCAGAACAAGAAGGAAAAGAAGGTTGGTTATTTACTTTAGACTACCCAAGCTATATTCCATTCATGACGTATGCTGACAATAGAGCGTTGAGAAAAGAAATGGCTATTGCAGCAGGTAAAAAAGCGTTTCAAGACAATGAACATAATAACGAAGCAAATGTGCTTAACATTGTAAAACTACGTCATGAAAGAGCTAATTTATTAGGTTATAAAACCCATGCTCACTTCGTATTAGAAGAGCGCATGGCACAGTCGCCAGATAAAGTAATCGCTTTCTTAAATGAACTTTTGGCTAAAGCTAAGCCAGCTGCAGACAAAGAGTTTGCTGAACTTACAGCTTTTGCTAAAAAATTAGATAACATTGACCAATTAGAGAAATGGGATGGCTCATACTACTCTGAGAAATTAAAACAAGAGCGTTTTAGCTTAGATGATGAGTTATTAAAACCATACTTCCAATTGGAAAACGTATTAGATGGTGCTTTTCAAGTAGCTAACAAATTATACGGATTGACATTTACTGAAGTTCAAGATATCGACAAATATCACCCAGACGTTAGAACATTTGAAGTAACGAATGACAAAGGAGAATTTGTTGCGGTATTCTACTCTGACTTCTTCCCTCGTAAAGGAAAGAGAAATGGAGCATGGATGACATCGTTCAAAAATCAATATATCCAAAATGGTGTAAATGAAAGACCACATATTTCTATTGTATGTAACTTCACTAAACCAACAGCTACAAAACCATCGTTATTAACTTTTAATGAGGTGACAACATTATTCCACGAGTTTGGTCACGCATTACACGGAATGTTAGCTGACACAACTTACCCAAGTTTATCAGGAACAAATGTATTCTGGGACTTCGTTGAGTTACCAAGTCAAGTTATGGAAAACTGGTGTTTTGAAAAAGAAGCGTTAGAGTTATTTGCAAAACACTACCAAACAGGAGAGACTATTCCAATGGAATTAGTTGATAAAATTAAAGAAAGTGCAAGCTTCTTAGAAGGAATGGCAACGGTACGTCAGTTGAGTTTTGGTTTATTAGATATGGGATGGCATGGTCAAGACCCAACTAATATCACAAGCTTAAAAGATTTTGAAGTAGAACAATTCAAAGCTACTGCTCAATATCCAGATGTAAAAGAGAATGCAATGAGTACATCGTTCTCTCACATTTTCCAAGGTGGATATTCTTCAGGATACTACAGCTACAAATGGGCAGAAGTATTAGATGCTGATGCTTTTGCTTTCTTTAAAGAGAACGGAATCTTCAATAAAGAGGTTGCTACTAAATTTAAAGATAATGTATTATCACAAGGAGGTACAGACCACCCAATGACATTATACAAACAATTCAGAGGCCAAGAGCCTACACCAGATGCTTTACTAAAAAGAGCTGGTTTGATTAAATAATATGAAGAAGCCCATTGTCAAAAAACAATGGGCTTTCTTTTTATTTCACAACAGTGTATAAACTCTTTTATAAGAAACACTCTTCGTTATATACATATTCATCTAAAGTAACTGACATCTTATTTGTCTCCTTTAGGTCTCTCATCAACTCATCATATCTTTCTACATCAGATGTTGCTTTAGGGTCTTTCAAACTTCCTAAACCTTCATTAATACGAGCTAACTCACGTTGCTGGTCTGCTTTTAAATATCCCTCTGCAATATCACATACTTGTTTAAAAGTTTTACCACCCACAATCTTTAGAAATTCATCATCTGTTTTATCATTATCTATCCCGCCATCTTCACTATAGATAATATTCGTATTTCCGATAATCTGAATCGCTTTTTGCAAACGCATTTGAGCTTTTTCGTCTAAAGACACCATCATAGCATCTTCAGAATCTATATACGTATCCATAGAACCCCCAGACAACGTTAACTCCTTTGTTTGCACATCCTCTTTTACAGTTTCAGTAATAACATCTTCAACTATTGGTGCTTCTACTTTTTTATCTTGACAACTTGCACCCAACAGAGCAAAAGTCAATAATCCTAATCCTATTGTTTTCATACCTTTTAAAAAAACAAATGTATACGAAAAAAGAAAAGGAAAGATAAAAAATTATCTCTCCTTCAATACTTTTTAAAAAAGCCTTTTATATTTTATTCATTTCAAACTATCCAAAATCTCATGATATACTATGCTTTTGTCTATTTTGGGAACTTACTCTCTCTTTCCTATAAACAAGCAACAGATAGCAACTTTATATACCCCTAAAAACACTCTACTTAAAATATACACACCTCATCAATTTATGTAGTAAGCAAGCTACCTATAGTGAAAATTTGTAAACAACTATTATGTAGTTGTTTCAGACCTTAAATCAATGAAATACTTTTTACTATATAATAAATTTTATTCCATTTATAAACTAAAAAGGTGACCATATAAAACTTCTAATAAAGATATTTTTGCCTCTATAATTTAAAAAACATTATTATGTCAAAAATCTCAAAAGTTTTATTGGTTGCTATAGTTTCTGTAGCAATGACTTCTTGTTTCACATCTAAAGTAGCAGTAGGTAACGCATCAGTTACAGCTCCTTCTGTGGAAATCAACAAAGTAAAAAACCCTTCATTGATTGGTGGATTAATTCCATTAAAAGAAGGATACGATGCTAAAGATTACGTAGGAAACAAGGAAAATTATATCATCAAAAACCAATGGACTTTTGTTGATGGTTTATTACATTTTGTAACATTTGGGGTATATACTCCAACAACAACAACTTTCCATGTTCCACTTGAGGATGCTAAATAGTACCTTAGTATAACAGGATAAAGTATCTCCAAGAAACGTAATTCTTGGAGATAACCTTATATACTTCCTATCCTTCTTTATGAAGAATTACTCTAACTCTCCGAATTTACCAGCGTTGAAGTCATTTACCGCTTCAATCAACTCATCTCTTGTATTCATTACAAAAGGACCGTAGTGAGCAATTGGTTCGTTCAATGGCTCTCCTGACAATACTAATACGACTGCATCTTCTAAAACCTCAACTGTAAATGCTTCTCCATCTTTTGCCATGTGCGCTACGTGGTCTGTTTTTACAATTGTAGTATCATTAACTTTTATCTCCCCTTCTAAAACCAACAACATTGTTGTGAAATGAGAAGGAAAACTAAACGTTGTTTTTGCCCCTGCTTTTGCTTTTAAGTTAAACATGTGCATTGGTGTAAAGGTAGAAGCTGTTCCTTTTGTTCCTTCAAACTCACCAGCAATTACCTCAACTAATCCCATATCATTAGGCAATTGGTGTTTTGCCATTTTATCATTCTCAATCGCTTGGTATTTAGCAGGCCCTTTTTTGTCTTCACCTTTTAAGTTTACCCAAAGCTGTACCATTTGAAACTCACCTCCTGTTTTACTCCATTCTGTTTCGTGAAACTCTTTGTGTAATACACCAGAAGCAGCTGTCATCCATTGTACATCACCTTGTCCAATGATACCTCCACCACCACTACTGTCTCCGTGCTCCACACGTCCTTTGTAAGCAATCGTTACTGTTTCAAACCCTTTGTGTGGGTGAACACCAACTCCTTTAGGAATTTGAGAAGGTGGAAACACAAATTTTGAATTGTAGTCAAACATAATGAACGGGTCCATTTGTTGCATACTCATATTTGGCATACCTGGAATAAAGTTATGCACTCTAAAACCATCTCCTACAAAATGTGCAGGTTGTGGTGCTACTACTTGTTTAATATTTCTTGTTTTCATATCTCCTTGTTTTTTGTATTACAAAGGTACCACCACTCCTATCCTTTTACACTTAACCTACAACAAGAAAGGCGAACACAATGGTTCGCCTTTCTTGTTTTTAGTTTACTGTTATTGGTTTACTGTTCACGGTTCACAGCCTTTTGTGTACCGGAAGTAGTTAACGGCTTACTGCTTTCTATGAGCCAATAATAGTTATCAAGTACTTACTTAAAGGTTAATAACTCTTAGTTATCAGCGAATAGTTTACGGTATTTAAAAACACTGTAAACTGGTAAACTGTAAACCTACTTACTGTTTAATATCTACTTTAATTCCTTCGCTATGCGCACTCATTTCAGGCGCATACATATTCTGTAATGTAGTAATACCATTA
The DNA here is from genome assembly GCA_030150335.1 of Flavobacterium sp. Lineage (GTDB taxonomy): Bacteria > Bacteroidota > Bacteroidia > Flavobacteriales > Flavobacteriaceae > Flavobacterium. The sequence goes on along the minus strand of JASLGC010000183.1, from coordinate 843 downwards.
GAGAAGAAACCAGCTGTATTAGCTCTTAAATCATATTCAAACACATAACTTCCTTTGTTCAATCGAGAGATAAAGAAATTCGTTGATGCATCACGTGTTTCCTCGTAATAACCAAACTCCCCTTTCCATCTATAACCAGAGAAAACATTCGTTGGCTCAAAACCACTTGCTCTCATATCTTTGATGTGAACGAAGTCCATATCGCGGTCAACAACAATTTCTAAACGAACAGCTACTTTATCACCAACCTTAATCGGCGTATCTGTTGTAATCGCTCTCAACACTTCTCCTTTGTCAGTATTCACACGTAAGAACAATTGCTTATTGAACTTCACGCCTGTATGTGCTGCCGTGATTTTATCCAAATCCTCAAAGTACTGCCAGTACATCGCACCCCAAGCTACACCAGGAGAAGTCTTCTCTACCTCAACAGTTGCCATCTCAGGAGTTATCTCCCCTTTAGACCAAGACTGTTTCACATAGCCACTTCCCATTTGACTATCTTTTGTCAAGTCAATTGGAGCACCACCTACTTTTACAGTAATTCCCTTATCAGAATCTACCCATGATTTACCAATGTTCAATAATGCATAAATAGCATGAGTCGTTGCTTTATTTGAATTCCATGCTGTTGTTTGCTTGTTTTTCAACAACCACACTTTCATTTCCTCCAATGCTTTGTCTTCTTTAGAAACAACCTCGTTATATGCCTCCATAATCATCACTTGTGTTTCTATAGGTGAATCATACCAGAACCATCCTGGTTTATTCTCTTTCCAATACATTCCCATTTCGTCAGAATCAACTGCTAACTCCATGATACTCTTCATTGCCAAAGCAGCC
>JASLGC010000297.1 GCA_030150335.1 Flavobacterium sp. | reverse complement strand
ATAAAAAAATCGGAGCTACCCTAAGGCAACTCCGATCAATCAAATTATAACTAACTATTCTTTTTTAATGCTTAAACCTCTTGGTTTCTGAATACTAACTCATCGTTAAAAGCATCTAATAAAATCATACTATCTGCTTTTACTTTACCTGCTAATATTTCTTTAGACAAGCGGTTTAGTACTTCACGTTGTACCACACGTTTTACTGGACGAGCACCAAACTGAGGATCAAAACCTTTATCTGCTAAGAAAGCTTTTGCTTCTTGTGTAGCTTCCATGTGGATGTTTTGTTGTTGTAACATTTTAAACACTCCGTGTAATTGAATATCCACGATCTCTAAAATATTGTCTTTACTCAAAGGAGTAAACATCACCACTTCATCAATACGGTTTAAGAATTCAGGGCGTACTGTTTGTTTTAACTCATTTAAAACACCTTCTTTTGCTTCTTCAGAAGCTTGTTCAATATTAGAGATATTCTCAAATTTCTCTTGAATGATATGACTACCCATATTAGAAGTCATAATGATAATTGTGTTTTTAAAGTCTGCTAAACGTCCTTTATTATCTGTTAAACGTCCTTCATCTAATACTTGCAACAAGATATTGAATGTATCTGGGTGTGCTTTCTCAATCTCATCCAACAATACCACAGAATAAGGTTTTCTACGAACTGCTTCTGTTAATTGTCCTCCTTCATCATATCCAACATATCCTGGAGGCGCTCCAACTAATCTACTTACACTGTGACGCTCACCATACTCACTCATATCTATACGAGTCATTGCATTCTCATCGTCAAATAAGTAAACTGCCAACGCTTTAGCCAACTCAGTTTTACCAACTCCTGTTGTCCCTAAGAATAGGAAAGAGCCAATCGGTTTTTTAGGGTCTTGCAATCCCGCACGACTTCTACGTACAGCATCACTAATTGCCTCAATCGCTTCTTCCTGACCTACCACACGTTTGTGTAATTCTGATTCTAAGTGAAGTAATTTCTCTCTTTCACTTTGAAGCATTTTTGTAACAGGAACACCAGTCCATTTAGCTACAACTTCTGCAATATCATCACTTGTAACTTCCTCTTTGATAAGAGAATGTCCACTTTGATTGGCTTCTAATTGTTTTTGTGCTTCATCCAGTTGCTCTTGTGCGTCTTTGATTTTACCATAACGCAACTCTGCTACTTTTCCATAATCACCTTCACGTTCTGCTTTTTCAGCTTCTAACTTGTAGGTTTCTATTTCTTGTTTGATATTTTGTACTTGATCAACAACCTCTTTTTCAGATTGCCATTTGCTAAAAATATCATTTCTTTCTTCTTTTAAGTTAGCAACTTCAAGACCTAATGACTTTAATTTGTCTTCGTCATTTTCTCTCTTAATTGCTTCAATCTCAATTTCTAATTGCATGATTTTACGGTCAAGAACGTCTAATTCCTCTGGTTTAGAGTTAATCTCCATTCTTAACTTAGCCGCAGCCTCATCCATCAAGTCAATTGCCTTGTCTGGTAAGAAACGGTTAGTAATATAACGCTCAGATAAGTTTACTGCTGCAATAATAGCTTCGTCTTTGATACGCACTTTGTGGTGAGCCTCATATTTCTCTTTAATACCACGCAAGATTGAAATTGCACTCTCTGTATCAGGTTCGTCCACAATTACTTTTTGGAAACGACGCTCTAAAGCTTTGTCTTTTTCAAAGTATTTTTGATACTCATCTAAAGTAGTTGCCCCTATAGAACGTAGTTCACCTCTTGCTAATGCAGGTTTTAAAATGTTTGCAGCATCCATTGCTCCATCACCACCACCAGCTCCTACAAGTGTGTGAATCTCATCAATAAACAAGATGATATTCCCCTCAGCAGAAGTAACTTCTTTTACTACAGCTTTTAATCGCTCTTCAAATTCTCCTTTGTACTTCGCACCAGCAATCAAAGCCCCCATATCTAACGAGAAGATTTGTTTATCTTTCAAGTTGTCCGGTACGTCTTGTTGTACGATACGATGTGCTAATCCTTCCGCAATTGCAGTTTTACCAACACCTGGTTCACCAATTAACATTGGGTTATTTTTAGTACGACGACTCAAGATTTGTAGAACACGTCTAATCTCCTCATCACGACCAATAACAGGGTCCAATTTACCTTCGTTAGCCAACTGTGTTAAGTTGTTAGCATATTTATTTAAAGAGTTGTAAGTCTCCTCAGCAGAAGCAGAAGTAACTCTTGCTCCATTTCTTATTTCATTAATTGCCGCTTCTAATTGTTTTTCTGTTACCCCTTGATCTTTTAAGATTTGAGAAACACGACTTTTAGATTTAAAGATTGCTAAGATTAAGTGTTCAATAGATACAAACTCATCTTTCATCTTTGTAGCGATTGCTTGTGCTTCAGTAACAGCAGTAGCTGATTCTCGAGACAAACCTATTTGTCCTCCTGATACTTTCGGAAAGCTTTCGATAGTAGCATCTAAAACTGATTTAAAAGTATCAAGATTAATATTTAATTTTTTTAAGATGAAAGGTGTTACGTTTTCATCTACTTCCATGATAGCTTTGAAAATGTGTTCATTCTCAATTTGCTGTTGCCCTAATCCCTGTACGATAACTTGCGCACGCTGTAGAGCTTCTTGTGATTTTATAGTAAAATTATTTAAGTTCATTTGTTTAATATTTTATTTTTGGTTGCTTAGTAATAGTCAATTTATGTTCCAAACTCACATTAACGACTTTTTGTCAATAATTTTGTATTTTTGAGTGGTTTTTGATGTCAAAAAGTCATAATTTAGCCTTTATTAAAGAACAACAGATAACATTTTGTCTTATGAACTGGATTCAACTTACCGAAAGTACACAAATAGAAGAGCTAATTAAACAGTCTGAAGAGAAGGCTGTAGTTATATTTAAAAGTAGTAACCGATGCTATATCAGCAAGTTTGCTTTAAAAAACTTTGAAAGCAGCTTTACAAATCCTACTGAAGCTCCTTGTTACATCATCGATGTAGTGAGTAACCGATTGATTTCGATGGAAATCGCAGATAAGTTTCAAGTACACCACGAGTCTCCACAATTATTGATTATTTCTAAAGGAAAAGCTGTATTCAACACTTCTCACGAAAGTATCGATGGGAAAGACACAGAGAAACTATTATTGAGATTATAATATTGTTCCAAATAACTAAAAAGCCTCTTATCTAACATTAGATAAGAGGCTTTTTAGGTTACATATATTATTCTATCATCTGATAATTTAAGTCAATAGAAGAAACAATCTTTGCATTCGGAGTGTATTCACTTGATTTAATAGTTTCTACAACAGCCTTAGCAAGCACAGCAGCTTGTTTTAAATCTTCTGCTTGTTTACTCACCGTGCCTTCAATAGCTATTCCATCAATGTCTATTTCTTTTGTAGTAGAGTGATTTACTTCAAATATTCTTGTTAATCCAACTGCAAATGAGTTCTCATCGTGAAACTGAATATTAGATATCACAATTTCTTTTTTCTTTTCATCTACTTGCGTGCTAAATAAAACACTTTTAAAACTTTTAGTTTCGTGTTCTTCCTCAACGAAAGTAATAAGCTGTTTATAAATCTCTTCAAATTTTTTAAGAGTCGCTTCACTTTGTAAGTCACTATCCTGATAAGAAATTTTAAATACTTTAGATTTCGTATGAGTTATTGACTCTATGACAGAAGTTTCATCTACACCATTAGCATATACTGTACAAATAGCAGGAAGTAGAAACATTGCTGCAATTAACATCTTTTTCATAATTTATTGATTTATAGGTTCTTTATTTCTTTGTAAGTTACAAAAAACAAATAAAATTAGTATTGAAATAAACAAAAAAAGAGACCTCCAGTGATGGAAGTCTCTTTCATACTACATAATTTATGCTGCAATATTTATGGAAAGCATTGCTAACAGATCAAAATTAAATTGATAGTGTATTATAATTTTTCTCTTGTAATTGGAACATGTATTTATGAGCATTAGGTGTACCTATAAAATACGAAGGCAAGTCTTTCATTTCTACACCGTAAACTTTTAAAGCAAATTCACATACTACTAATTTGATTCCTGCTTTATTAGCAGCATCAAATTCAGCACGGAATTCTTTATTGTGAAGTTCTTGTACCATTTGCCCCATAATTACAATTTCAAAGTCAACTTTAGGATTGGCTTGTTTCATTTCTGACGCAGTCATGATAGAAGCACGTAAGTTTTTTATTGACTGAACAAGAATAGCAAACTTTTCTCCTTTTGTTTCTTGGAACAAAACACTCTCAGAGTTGTTAGTCGTCATTGGTGCTGCATACGTTGCTGCGTTTGCAGATAAAACTAAAGCGAAGGCTAATACTATTTTTTTCATACCTAATAAATTATTTATTGTTATTAAATCTGAAGCGAAAATAGAACAGTATTTATGGCACGGCAGTAACAATTGTTACATAACCAGGTTATTCAACAAATATAATAGGGGGTAAGCCATTTATGTAACTATTGTTACTTTTACTTAAAGTATAGTAATGTATGTTTGCAATAATATTAAATTAATAAGAGATGAATAATATAATAGACTATTTTAAGAAGTGGACACCAATGCGTTGGGTTAGATTAGGCCTGGCTATTCTACTTCTTTTTCAAGCAGTTGATGCACAACTTTGGGTGCTTGCAATCCCTGCTGCGTACTTATTGCTACAAGCATTTTTCAACTTCGGATGTAAAAACGACTCTTGCAAACTATAATTGATTGATTTTTAAGTCATTAATTAAGCAAACTTTTTTATGTAAAAAAAAACAAGATGTCCTTTGTTTAATTACTTTTGACGCCACTTTGATAACATTTAAAATTACATGAAAAAAAGATTACTATATACAACTTTGACAATGGCGAGTTTGCTTACTGTCTTTAGTTGTAAAAACAAACAAGAAGATCTACCTGTTACACCTACAACAACAGAAATAGAAGAAGTAATTGATACTAATGAAGATATTACTTTTAATAACTTAGGAGAGGATGAAGATGGTTTTGAACACTATAGCGTAATAGCAGGGGTGGAGAATGTAAGAGAATATCCTAAACATTATGATTTCAAAACTAAGATGATTACTCCAGGAACTTTCCACAGTGATGAGATTCCTACTGAAGTAAATGATATTAAATGGTACGGTCTATACAAAGACAGTGATCAAGCATTCAAGATTACAGAAGCTACACCTGTAGTAAATCAAGTATTTGACCCTGTATTAGATGAAGAAGGGGAGAAGACAGGAGTAGAAGTAGCACAAAGTGAAGAAAAAACATTCTTAGCATTTGTAGAAAGTAATATCGACTTAACTACTTCAGCTATAGAAACAGCCACTTTACCAAGTTACATTTATCCTGGAGAGAAAGTACAGTTTTCTTATAAGGGAAAAGAATACACTTTATTTGCCACAGGAACGCGTAAATTTAGTGGTATTTCTGATGAAGAAATCGAGGATTCAATTGCAAATGGTTTTGAAGTACCAAAATATTACGTGAAAGATTATACACTTCGATTAGAGGTAAAAGATACAGAAGCTAAGAACGAGATTGTATTGTTATCTCAGAAGTTTTTTGAAGAAGGTGTCGTGCCTAAAATCATATTTGGGGGAGATATAAACAGTGATGATGTAGTGGACCTAATCTTAGATACAGCAACACATTACAATGTATCAAGACCAACATTATACCTTTCTAAATACAAGCAAAATCAAGTTACATTAAAACCAGTAGCTGCACACGAAACAGTTGGTTGTTAACCTTAAATAAATACAATAAAAAACTCCTTATGCTAAAACGTATAAGGAGTTTTTTGTTCTATAGCTTGTTAGATCTTTACAGAAGCTGGTAGCAACATACTACTTACTTCTCCAAAACCTATTCTTATTTCATCATTTTCACAATAACCTTTCATTGTGATTGTATCATAATCATGGATGAATGAACGAGTTGTCCCATCAGGCATTTCAATTGGTTTAGACCCAGCCCAAGCCAATTCTAACATAGACCCAAAGCTACTTGGCTCTTTTCCTGAAATAGTACCAGACCCCATTAAATCTCCAGAGTTTATCTTACATCCGTTAATAGTATGGTGAGCTAATTGCTGACTCATAGTCCAATATAGATATTTGAAATTAGAAGTACAGATAAGTTTCTCTGTGCTATTCTCTGGTTTTAGATAAACTTCAAGATTAATATCAAAAGTTTTGTTTCCTGTCTGTTGTAAGTATGGAAGAGGAAGAGGATTCTGCTCTGGACTTGCCACTCTAAACGGTTCTAAGGCATCAATTGTAATAATCCATGGAGATATTGATGTAGCAAAGTTCTTCGCTAAAAACGGCCCTAACGGCACGTATTCCCATGTTTGAATATCACGTGCGCTCCAGTCATTAAGAAGTACCATACCAAAGATATGTTCTTCAGCATCGTCCACAAGGATATTTTCTCCAAGTAAGTTAGCATCTGTCGTAATAAATCCAGTTTCTAATTCAAAATCAACACGTTGAGAAGGACCAAAAATTGGATTCTTTTCTCCTTTTGGCAACGTCTGTCCTAATGGACGTTTCACATTAACACCAGAAGGCACAACAGTAGAACTTCTACCGTGGTAACCAACAGGAATATGTAACCAGTTTGGCAATAATGCGTTTTCTGGATCTCTAAACATTATTCCTACGTTTGTTGCGTGTTCTTTACTTGAATAGAAGTCCGTGTAATCCCCAATATATACAGGCAATTGCATTTCCACTTCTTCCATTTCAAAGATAACAGCCTCTCTATGCTTTGCGTTATTTTTTAGAGCGTCATTCGCATCATCAAATATTTCAGCTATTCGATTTCGAACTTCACGCCAAGTCTTCTTTCCGTTAGAAATAAAATCGTTCAATGTGTCTTGTAAAAAGACATCATCCGTTAATTCAATACCCTTAAAATACCCCAGCATTTGTAAAGCACTCAAATCAATCGCGTAATTTCCAATACGCGTTCCGATAGTGATTACGTCATCTTTAGTAATAAAAACTCCAAATGGTATGTTTTGGATTGGAAAATCAGAGTCCTTATTCACCTCTAACCACGTTTTCCTCGTAGGATCATTTGCACTAATTATCATAATCGTTTTTTAATTTGTATTAATAGTATATATCAAATATATAATTAAGACTGAAATTAACAAACGATTTTTGTACATTTGAAAGCAATTTAACGTAACACACAAACTAAATGACAAGAGACACAGAAATTTTTGATCTGATTTTAGAAGAACAAGACAGACAAGTTCATGGTATTGAATTAATTGCCTCTGAAAACTTCGTTAGTGAAGGAACTATGGAAGCAGCTGGTTCTTGTTTAACAAATAAATACGCGGAGGGTTATCCTAACAAACGTTACTACGGAGGATGTGAAGTAGTAGATGTTGTTGAACAAATCGCAATAGATAGAGCAAAAGCTTTATTTGGAGCTGAATACGTTAACGTACAACCTCACTCTGGTTCACAAGCAAACACTGAAGTATTTGCTGCATGTCTTAAACCAGGAGACAAAATCTTAGGTTTTGACTTATCTCACGGAGGACACTTAACTCACGGTTCACCAGTAAACTTCTCTGGTAAATTATACAACCCAGTATTCTACGGTGTTGATAAAGAAACAGGAGTATTAAACTACGACAAAATTCAAGAAATAGCTACGAAAGAGCAACCAAAATTAATCATTGCTGGTGCTTCTGCTTATTCAAGAGATATGGATTTCGAACGTTTCAGAAAGATTGCTGACAGCGTTGGAGCTATCTTGATGGCTGATATTTCTCACCCTGCAGGACTTATTGCTAAAGGATTAATGAATGACCCAGTTCCTCATTGTCATATTATCACGACTACTACTCACAAAACATTGAGAGGACCTCGTGGAGGAATGATTATGATGGGTAAAGACTTCCCTAATCCATTTGGTATTAAAACGCCTAAAGGTGAAGTAAGAATGATGTCTTCTTTATTGGATAGTGCTGTTTTCCCTGGAAACCAAGGAGGACCTTTAATGCACATTATCGCTGCTAAAGCAGTTGCATTTGGAGAAGCTCTTTCTGATGAGTTCTTTAACTATACGTTACAAGTACAAAAGAATGCTAAAGCTATGGCTGCAGCTTTCGTAAAAAGAGGATATGACATCATCTCTGGTGGTACTGATAACCACATGATGTTAATCGACTTAAGAAACAAAGATATTTCAGGTAAAGATGCTGAAAACGCATTAGTTAAAGCTGAAATTACTGTAAATAAAAATATGGTTCCTTTTGACGACAAATCTCCATTCGTAACTTCAGGTATCCGTATTGGTACACCTGCTATTACTACAAGAGGTTTAGTTGAAGCGGATATGGAAACTATCGTTGCTTTAATCGACAAAGTAATCATGAATCATACAGACGAAGCTATCATCGAAGAAGTTGCTGATCAAGTAAACGAAATGATGGAAGAACGTCCAATGTTCGTTTGGTAATAAGTTAAGTATTTATATTGGAAAAGCTACTCAATACGTTGAGTAGCTTTTTTTTATGTCTTTTATTTAATGAAAAATAGAACGCAATATCAATAGATAAGTACGCCACAAAACAATTAAAGAGACGAAGTAAATAACCTATAGAGAGGCTTATTAACTCAATGAACAACACCACATATAAGTATTTGATATAATGTTAATTAACAATATTAATACAAAGTGTTACTTTAACAACCAATGAGATACAAATAAGCAATAAAAAAAGGCAGTCTTGATGCTACAAAACTGCCTTTACTATACTATTTCAAACCAAGTTTATTATTCAATAAGACATTGAAAACTAATCTGATCTTCTTTGTTTTTAATCATGTAATGATTGCTATTTCCTTCTAAAGATTGGAAAACAGCATACTCCTCTTTAAAACGCAACTCTTTTTGAAAGACCATATCTACAACCTTAATAGAGTCAATATTAATATCATTCATCTTCACAGCGTCAATAATCCATTCTAAATATTTAATATTCGTCACATGGTTTACCATATCTAAGTCTGAATATTGAACTTGAGAGTCTGCCAATTTAGTTAACGTCTCAGGTTTTCCATATTTGAAAAAATCTCCAGCCATTGCCTTTTTATCAGAGTATTTGATAAAGTGGTCATGAGGTAGAGTCATTGCTTCAGGACGACGTCTTACCGTATTTAAAATTACCCAAAGCGAACTTGCCCCAGCTACTTTCTCATCACCAATAAAAACATCGAAATTCCTAACAGAGCGAATACCATCTAATTTCTCAATCCAGGTAACAACCTTAATAACTTCTTGCCACTTTGGAACTCTTGTAATCTCAACTCTGAATTTATTAACTACCCAAGCTTGGTTTACAGTTTGCAAATCCCAAAAACTAATCCCTCCTAATACCGAATGCTGTGCAGACGCGATTTGAATTAATTTACAGAAATCAACAATATTTAGGTTTCCTTCTGTATCGCAATCAAAATAGTCAACCAGAAAACTTTGTTCATAGATTGATGTAAAAGCAGGGGAGATAGGCATCTTATTTTATTTTTAGGTTTATAGCTTCAATTATTTTCTCAACAGGTGTTTGGTAATTAAACCATTCAACACCTTCCGTACGCTTAAACCAAGTAATTTGTCTTTTTGCAAAACGGCGTGTATTCTTTTTAATCTCTTCAATAGCGAAATCCAAATCGTATTCTTTGTCGAAATATGCAAACAATTCTCGGTATCCCACAGTTTGTAAAGCATTAATCTCTTTATGCGGATACATAGTAGCTGCTTCTTTCAGCAATCCTTTATCCATCATTATATCTACGCGTTTGTTGATTCTTTCGTACATTTCCTCTCTATCTGCCTCAAGGCCAATAACAATAGGAGTAAAGTTTCTCGTATTCTCTTTTTTGTTTAAGAACGATGAATACGGTTGACCTGTTCCAATACAAATCTCCAAAGCACGAGTAACGCGTTGTGGATTGTCAATTGCTACCTTTTCATAATGTACAGGGTCTAACTCCTTCAACATCTCTTGTAAATAGGGCAATCCCTTATTTGCTAAGTCTTTGTTTAAGCCTTCTCTAATAGCTGGATCAACATCAGGGAACTCGTCTAAACCATTTAAAATAGCATTGACAAACAATCCTGAACCACCCACCATCACTTGAATAGGATTCTCTTCAAACAATTCATTCAGCTTAGCAATCCCATCTCTTTCAAAATCCCCAACAGAATATGGGTTTTCAATACTTATATTTTGTATAAAGTGATGCTTAGCCGCTTTCAATTCTTCCTCGCTCGGCACCGCAGTACCAATAGCCATCTCTTTGTAGAATTGACGACTATCACACGAAATAATATCACTCTTAAAGTGATTTGCTAATTTAATTCCCAATGCTGTTTTACCAATAGCAGTAGGGCCAATAACTACAATTAAATAATTCTTATTTTCCGTAAACATCTCCTAATTTTTGACCGCAATTATAACAGTAGTTTGCATCCTCATCGTAAATCGTTGTTGTACAAGACGAACAGTTTCTTCTTTTCTTAGCATCTAATCTATTGCGTTTGATGTTAGAAAACTCAGCTGTTACAATTCCTGTAGGCACAGCGATAATACCGTAACCCATAATCATAATCAACGAAGCAATCATCTGTCCCAATGTACTTTGTGGTGCAATATCACCATAACCAACCGTAGTCAATGTTACGATACACCAATAGATACTCTTTGGAATACTTGTAAACCCACTATCTTTTCCTTCAATCACATACATCAAAGCTCCTAATAAAATAGAAACAACGATAATGAAGTAAACGAATACAATAATCTTCGTTCTACTTGCTTTAATTGCAAGCTTTAAATGCGACTCTTGTCCTATATAAGGTACTAAATTCAAGATACCAAATAATCTTAGTAAACGAAGTGCTCTTACTACTGTAAGCACACGAGAACCCGGAATAAAGAAAGACAAGTACATTGGTAGAATAGATATTAAATCCACAATACCGTAGAAACTGAAAATATACCGTAGCGGCTTTTTATTACATAAAATTCGAAGTGCGTATTCTAAAGAAAAGAAAACTGTAATTATCCATTCACAAATTAGAAGTCCTTTGTGGTGTTTTAAATCGTAACTCTCGATTGACTCAAGCATTACCAATAAAACACTCAACAGAATAACTGCTAATAGTGCAAGGTCAAACAATTTACCTGCAAAAGTATTCGAACCATATATTATGATATAAATCTTTTGCTTTAGAATATCCCATTTGTTTTTTAATCTCCTTCTCACTAATAATAGTTTTTAATAGTGTATTAATTTATAACCAACTCTCTTATTCAAATAATTCAGAATGATATTGCGATTATTTCTATTAAAAGAAATAGGCGTTAGATTCGCAGCAATACGACCAGGATCGTTCACTTGATAGTTTAAGTTAAAAAAACAGTAACCACTTAATTTACCCATTTCTAAAGCAACAGCACTTTTCTCATCTACTTTTCTACCTTTGTCAATGATCAATAGATTGTGATCATCAATATTGTATGTATTTAGAAGAGAGGTAACCTGCATATTATACTCAGCGCTATTTAGCTCCAAACTCTCAGAGAAATTCTCAACAGTTATTTTAGTTGGTTTCTTTTCGTAAATAAATTCTACAAACGGCTGAACTTCCTTCGGAGAAAATACTTTGCTAATAAACTTACGCGCTTCATTAGGCGAAGTAAAAGCCATGATATTCTTTTTTCTACCATCTGTTTTCTCAACAGATAAGTACACAAATCCAGCATTATTATATTTTAAATACAAAGAGTAGGGGAATACGCCTTTTTTAGTAATCTTGTTATACCTTGGCTTATTCACAGCTATTTCTTCTGCTTCTTTTAATAAGGCAATTAATTCATTCCCTGTTTTTTCAAAAGTAACCGTATAAGTTTCTTCCTGAATCTTTTTAAATATCGTTGAATTACTTGTAAAGTGTTGCAACACTTTCTTCTTGATATTTTTACTTTTTCCGATATAAATAATCTTACCTAAATTGTCGTGAATATAGTAAATACCAACCGTTGAAGGTAGCGTATCAGCTATGTCTAAGAATTTAGGATTCAAGCCAACTTTTATATCAGCTTTAATCATAGAGGTTAAGATTGTCTTTTCGTGATCTTTAGAAAGTAGAAGCTCAAATAACTTTACAGTTGCAGCAGCATCTCCACTTGCTCTGTGCCTATCTGTAATTGGAATACCCAAAGAACGAACCAGTTTACCCAAACTATACGATTGCATTTCAGGTAATAACTTCTGAGATAATTCTACTGTACACAAAGTGTTTCTTGCATAATCATATCCTAATCGCCTGAATTCATTGCGGATTACACGGTAATCAAACTCTGCATTATGTGCTACAATTACACAATTTTCAGTAATTTCAATGATTCGCTTAGCTACCTCGTAAAACTTAGGAGCTAATCGCAACATGGCATTGTTGATTCCCGTTAGTTTTACAACAAACGGCTGAATTTCAATCTCTGGGTTTACTAAACTGATAAACTGATCTACAACTTGATTTCCATCAAACTTGTAGATGGCTATCTCCGTTATTCCTTCCTCATTAAACTGCCCACCAGTAGTTTCTATATCTAAAATCGCGTACAACTTATTCTCTCTATTTATTAATAATTACGACTTCCGAAAATGTTACTTCCAACTCTAATCATCGTACTTCCGCATTCAATAGCAATTGGATAATCATTACTCATTCCCATTGAAATAGTTTGTAAATCAACATTATCCATTTCGTTGTAATACATTTTACAATGGTCAAAAGTCTCTTTTAAAGAAGTAAACTCTCTTTTCACTTCTTCCTGATCATCTGTAAAGGTAGCCATACCCATTAGGCCAACTACTTTCACATTTTCTAAAGCTTCAAATTCTTCACTTGAAAAGATGTCGTCTAATTCATTTTGGTCAAGTCCAAACTTTGTATCTTCTTGTGCAATAAACACTTGTAGCAAACAATTAATAACACGGTTATTATTCTGTGCTTGTTTATTGATTTCTTTTAATAATCTAAAACTATCAACCCCGTGAATCAACGATACAAAAGGAGCCATATACTTCACCTTATTACGTTGCACGTGACCAATCATATGCCACTCAATATCCTTTGGAAGTACCTCGTACTTATCCGTCATTTCTTGAATTTTATTCTCACCAAAAATTCTTTGTCCTGCTTCATAAGCTTCTAAAATATCCTCATTCGGTTTTGTTTTAGAAACAGCTACAAGCGTAACATTAGCTGGTAAAGCTTCTTTAATGCTTTTTAAATTCTGCGTAATAGACATAATCTTTTAATTTTAAATTTCATAAATAAGCAACCCGTTCATAAACTTCGGCTCTATATATGTACTTTTTGGAGGCATAATAAGTTCATTATTAGCCACATCTTTAATCTCATTAACATTAGTAGGGTAGAGCATAAAACCAACTTCATATTCACCATCATCTACTAATTCTTTGATATTCACAATAGACTCATTCCCTGGCACATAGTCAATTCTTGCATCATTACGCAAATCGTCTAATCCTAAAATAGGATGCAACACTTCGTCATAAAGAATTTGAGCATCCAATTGCTGTAAGATATCAGAGGTTTCTTTTACTTCTTTTAATTTCAAAGCGTAGAAATCCCCATCTAAATACATACCAAACTCCATCTTTTGAGTTGGTTTCCACAATTGTTGTTCTTTGTTCTCTACAATAAACTTCTCTTGCAGCAAAGTTAAAAACTCCTCTTTTGTGTGATTATTAAGATCGTGAATGATTCTATTAAATTCATAAATCTTAATATTGTTTTCAGCAATTAAAAACGTCATCACAGAATTGTCGTGTCCTTGCGGATTGTCTTTGTGTTCAGAATGCAATAATTCCGCAGAAGCACATCTATGGTGACCGTCAGCAATATATATTTCATCTATATTGTCAAATTGCTCGCGCAACCAGTTAATATCAGAATCTTCGTCTATTTGCCAAATAGTGTGTCTTTCTTTGGTTACAGTTGTAAAATCATACAATGGTTTATTAGCCTTGTGATTTGTAATCCATTGGTTAATATCCACTTGATCAGGGTACATCATTAGCACAGGTTCTGTATTGAATCTACTGTGATATAAGTATTCTTTAAACAGATTAACTCTATACTCTAATGTATCCTCGTGTTTTTTAATCACGTTACTTTGATAATCCTCAATAGAAGTACCCGCTACAATACCCGTAAATTGCCATGACTTCGTCGTAATCTGATATAAGTAAAAGATAGGTTTATCCTCGGTTACAAGAATACCTTCCTTTTTAAAATCTTTCAGCTTTGCAGCTACCATTTTAAACCTTTTATCATACGTCACTTTTTGAGGGTTCACATAAGCAGGGTTTAGCACATGTAAAAAAGAATACGGATTGTAATCTAATAAATACGCTATCTCCACTGCATTATAGTCCTCAAAAGATCTACAACTCACCAAACCAACTTTATCACGCGTAGGGCGCAAACCTTTAAAGGGGATAATCTTTGCCATTCTTATATGGTATCAAAAATATTAAACCCAAATCACACAACAGATCTTATTTTGTTACTTCAAGTTACTTTACAATTGCTCCTAAGCACATCAGACATAAGAAATTATCTCCATTGTGCCCTATTACAACCATCCAGTATCACTTTTTCACCTATGCATCTACTGTGTAATTTGGGTTAAAGTGCGTTGACCAAAATCAAAACACTTATGTATTATAAATTATTTTCTTTATTAAAATTACGAAAACATTTTAGCTACTTTCTCAGCCTTTTTGCTTTCGCTGTAATCGTAAAATCCTTCTCCAGATTTCACACCTAATTTACCAGCCATCACCATGTTTACCAACAATGGGCAAGGAGCGTATTTAGGATTTTTAAATCCATCGTGCATTACGTTTAAAATAGATAAACAAACATCAAGACCAATAAAGTCAGCTAATTGCAATGGCCCCATTGGATGCGCCATTCCAAGCTTCATTACCGTATCAATTTCTTCTACACCAGCCACTCCGTTGTAAAGTGTTTCGATAGCCTCATTGATCATTGGCATTAAAATACGGTTTGCCACAAATCCAGGGTAATCATTTACCTCCGTAGGAACCTTGTCTAATGCTTTAGACAATTCCATTACTTGTTTAGTAACCTCGTCAGAAGTATTGTAACCTCTAATGATTTCAACTAACTTCATAATAGGCACAGGGTTCATAAAGTGCATACCGATTACTCTCTCAGGGTTTTTAACCACAGAAGCAATTTGAGTAATAGAGATAGAAGAAGTGTTAGACGCCAAAATAACGTTCTCATCACATACTTCACTCAATTGTTTAAATATATTAAGTTTTAATTGTACGTTTTCAGTAGCAGCTTCCACAACTAAGTCGGCGTTTACTACACCATCTTTCACATCTGTAAAAGTAATTATGTTTTCAATAGTAGCTTTTTTGTCAGCCTCAGTGATAGTTCCTTTTGAAATCATGCGATCTAAATTTTTAAGAATCGTATTCATTCCTCTTTCAATCGCTTTATCAGAGATGTCAATTAAAAGAACTTTGAAACCTTTTTGAGCAAAAGTATGAGCAATACCATTTCCCATAGTTCCTGCACCAATAACGGCAATGTTTTTCATAATGATTAGGTTTTAATTTAGTTAGTATTATTTACCAAAAGCATCGATAATTTGGTAAGCTAAGCGAAGTGCTTTTGTACCATCTTCTAACGTTACAATTGGAGTAGTATTATTAACAATAGCATCGTGGAAAGTTTCCAACTCATCTAAGATAGCATTATTCGCTACAATCTCAGGGTTGTCATAGTAAATTTGTTTCTTAACACCCTCAGCATTTTGAAGAATCAAGTCGAAATCACCCGGTACTTCAGGAGCTTCTTTCATTTTCACTACTTCACAAGTTTTCTCTAAGTAATCCACAGAGATATAAGCATCTCTTTGGAAGAAGCGAGTTTTTCTCATGTTTTTCATTGAAATACGACTTGCAGTTACATTGGCAACACATCCGTTTTCAAATTCAATACGCGCATTAGCAATATCTGGAGACTCACTAAGAATTGCTACACCAGAAGCACTTACGTGTTTTACAGGTGATTTAACAACACTTAAAATAGCGTCTAAATCGTGAATCATTAAATCCAATACTACAGGAACGTCCGTTCCACGAGGATTAAACTCAGCCAAACGGTGAGTTTCGATAAACATCGGGTTTTCTATTTTAGCACCCACTGCAATAAAAGCAGGGTTAAAACGCTCAACGTGACCAACTTGTCCAAGTACGTTGTGCTTTTTAGTCAAAGCGATAATATCTTCAGCTTCTTGTACTGTTGTAGTAATTGGCTTTTCAAGGAAAACGTGTTTTCCAGCTTCAATAGCCAACTTAGCACAGTCAAAGTGAGATAGCGTAGGAGTTACAATATCTATAACATCTACTGCATCGATTAATTCTTGTATTGAGTCAAAACTCTTATAACCAAATTCAGCAGCTACTTTTGCAGCATTCTCTTTAAAAGGGTCATAGAATCCAACTAATTCATATTTTTCAGATTGGTTAAGCAAACGTAGGTGAATCTTACCTAAATGTCCTGCTCCCAATACTCCAACTTTAAGCATAAAACTAGATTTTGAAAACAAAAATATAATTTATTTATCTAATGTTTCAATATATTAAGGTAAACTTTTTGTCAATTATTTTCAAGGTCATTTTAAACATTGCTTTTAACGTAAAATATTGCTTATTTTGCAGGAAATAACCATTTAATCGTGAGAGATTCTGCAAAACACCAAGGTCTTAGGAACCAGTTAGTTGAAATACTTAGACAAAAAGGAATTGTTGATCCTAATGTTTTGGATGCCATTAGAAGGGTACCAAGACATTTATTTTTAGACTCGAGCTTCGAAGATTACGCTTATCAAGACACTGCTTTTCCAATCGGAGCTGGACAAACCATATCACATCCTTACACCGTAGCCTTTCAATCCCAGCTATTACAAGTAAAGAAAGACGACAAGATATTAGAAATAGGAACGGGGAGTGGCTACCAAACTGCTATTTTAGTAGCTATGGGCGCAAGAGTTTATAGTGTTGAACGCCAAAATGAATTATATAGAAAAACATCTACTTTATTACCTAAATTGGGAATTAGACCAAAGTTAATGACCTTTGGAGATGGCTATAAAGGACTGCCAAATTACGCACCTTTTGACGGGGTAATTGTTACCGCTGGCGCACCATTTATACCACAACCTCTAATGGCACAATTAAACATAGGAGGAAGGCTAATTATCCCAATCGGCGACAAAGAACAGACGATGACTGAATTAGTTAGAATAAGTGAAACTCACTTCGAAAAAGAAGAACACGGAGATTTTAAATTTGTTCCTATGTTAGAAAACAAAAACTTTTAAAAGTACATAAATACAAAAGAGGCTGTAATGTATATAATTACAGCCTCTTTTATGTTTACGAAAAACACAACGTATTAATGTGATTTTTTCAATCTATCAATATCGCGTTTTGTATCTCTATCTTTTATGGTTTCACGTTTGTCGTAATTTTTCTTACCACGACAAAGAGCAATTTCTAATTTAGCCAAACCGCGCTCGTTCAAGAATAATCTCAAAGGAACAATAGTCAACCCTTTATTCTGCACACTTTTTAAAAGAGATTTCAATTCTTTTTTATTCAAAAGTAACTTTCTCTCTGTTTTAGCCTTGTGGTTAAAGTGTTTACTATGTGCGTATTCTTCTATCTGTGTATTAATAGCAAATAATTCGTGTTCTTGAAACTCACAAAAGCTTTCAGCAATATTAGCCTTTCCCAATCGGATAGACTTAATCTCAGTTCCTGTTAATACAATACCAGCCGTGTACTTGTCCAGTATTTCGTAATCGAACCTTGCTCTTTTATTTAATATGTTTATATTCTTTTGCATAGCACAAAAATAAGAATTTTTTAATGTGAGATGAATATATTTAAAACAAAAAGAACTGTATTTACACACAGTTCTTTCGAATATTATTTAACTTGTTCTGTTATAGGAAGAAATACCCCAAAGAAACCATCCAAGTATTTGGTTTTGTCTTAAAATCTTTACTCACGTTACTAAATCCACCATCATAAGAAACATCCAACGTGAATTTCAACACATCAATACCAACACCAACACGGTATCCGATATTGTTTTTATCAAAATTATCAAATACTCCTTCTACATCTTTTGCCTTAAAGTTATCACCAACCATGTTAGTATAAACACCACCAGCATAACCTCTTAAATGAAGTAGAGGTAGGTTGATAATTTTATGTCCAATTACCAAAGGCACTTCAATATTCTTCATTTTAGAAGTAACATCAGTATTCCCTTCAAACTTTACATTTTTTTCAGAATACAAAAGTTCTGCTTGTAAATACGTTTTCTTAATATCTAAACGAGCCATTGCTCCAACTGCAAAACCAGTAGAGGTTTTACTGTTGTAATCTTTAAGTGAAGTTGACATATCAGTGAAGTTAGCACCTGCTTTAATCCCCACGTGTAGTGGTGAAGGGGATTGCGCATGAGCACCAAAACCAATTAATGATACAGCCGTAACTAATAAATAAAAGAAGCTTTTCATTGTTAATGTTTTTTATATTTTAGGGCTAATTTAAATAATTTTTAAACAAAAACATCATTTATCTATTCTATTTAAACCCAAAAGCCATATAATACTATTGATGTTTACTTAAACAGAAACCGTAAGTTTCCCAATTAAGATAAAAACAATCGTATCTATTTTTTCTCGAAGCCTGATCTAATTCTCTTATTGATTTTGCTACACCAACTGTCTCTTTCTTAAAAGTAATCCCTAAATAACCATAATCTTTAGCACCTTCTTCAGCTAAAACAGTTGTTGACATCATCACAGGTACACTATAATCAACTAAAACTAAAGATTCTGACCATCGAATACAAAAGCAACACATTGATTATCTAAACTTAATTTATCATGAATTGAGTTTACACAAGCTATAGTATATTGTAAAACAAGTAATAGCATCAGCTTGAAAAAGGGGTTGTTCGACTAAAGTCCGACTACGAGCCGATATTTCTTCGACTTTAAAGAGAATTATTCGAAAGAATAACGGATTATAGGTGTATTTACATCGGAGTAAAGTAAGCTGAAATAGTCCTTATTAATTTTAATTTAGTGGGTTAAGCAAGTTATCAATAATGTAAAACTATCTATATTTAAATTGGATACATACAACTACCGCTTGTTCCCAGATATTATTAACATAAATATGGTTATCATTTTTTGTTGTAGGTACACTAACCTTTAGTATAATTTTTAAAGTTGTAATAGTTTGACTATGTATAATTCTTTATGATTATTTACAATACTTCTTAAAAGTATATAAGTGTATTATTTTTAGTGTTTTTTATATTAAACCAAGTTACTGGCATATAAAACAAGTATTATATGTATTATTTTTGATTTTAATAGTATTTATATAAATATATGTTAGAAAAGAATTGCTATGCGAAAAAAAACATGGAAAGACGATACTCAGTTAGTTAATGCTACAGTCTATGTAGATGGGCAAGAGATGAACTACAATGGACTAGAATTAGTACAAGCCTACGGACAGCATGATCGCTTCACCCTTAGTTTAGACTACGATGTGTTTGGCAATAAGTTTATGGACAATCCATTAAATGAGATTAAACTTTTAGGAAAGCGTGTTGCTATAGAATTTACGCATGGTAATGATGACAGCAATAAATACACGTTTGTGGGATTGGTGACAGAAATGAAGCTAATAGCAGAAGAAGGACAGCATGCACAGATTATCTTAAAAGGAGCGAGTAATACAATACTCTTAGATAGAGGCAAGCGCTATCAGGCTTTCGGAGATACGAGTCTAAGTCGCGTGTTTAATGAAGTGACAGAAGGCCTTAGCATATCGAAATTTAAGCGATTTAACGATCCGAAGTACGCAGATCCAATAGACTTTCTGATGCAGTATAACGAGACCGACTGGGAGTTCTTACAGCGCATTGCTTATCTCTTCGGAGAGAATATGTACTATGACGGTACACAGTTGGTATTCGGTAATTATCCAGACAAATCTGCTGTACCTATTACCTATGATAAAGAACTAAAGGTGATGGAGTTCACCTCTCGATTACTACACAACGACTTTACCTACTATCAGTATTTAGATAACTATGATCTAACCTTAGAGAACTCGGCGACTACCCGTCCACGTAAGGCAACTAACTTTATAGCTGAGGCGAAGGAGCAGGCGGATATACACTTACATACTCGTCCGCTTAGAGTACCCTCAGAGGCTGTAGTAGCAGATACCTATGAGATACAAGAAATGGTACACAGACGCAACGAGCGTACAGCTGCTCAGACGATGGTGCTGATCGGTGAGTCTAAAACGTATATTCCTTTCGTAGGGCGTATCATAGAGGTTAACCTACCAGATACCATAGATGCGCTACCAGTAGTAGGAACGTATAGAGTGATGAAAGCTATACACCGCATTGACCATAATAATAGATATACGAATACCTTCGAGGGAGCCTCAGCTAAGATGGCTACAGCGCCTATTGACAAACCTACTTTACCTACGGCAAGCTCTATACAAGCTATAGTAGTGAGTAATGAAGATCCTGATAACAGTGGTAAGGTTAAGGTTAATTTCCTTTTTGGTGGGCCACAAGAGAGTTACTGGATGCGTGTGATGAGTTTAGATGCTGGTATAAGTGATAAAGTACCGACTAACAGAGGAATGGTATTTATCCCAGAGGTAGGTGATCAAGTAATGATAGGCTTTGAGATGGGAGACCCAAACAGACCTTATGTGATGGGTAGCTTGTTTAATGGAAAGACTGGTAAAGGTGGAAACGCGAATAATACAGTGAAGAGTATTATGACGCGTAGTGGACATACAATTAAATTTACAGAAGAGGAGTCTATAGAGATATATGATATTAGTGGTAACCATATTACTTTAGATACTAAAGGAAAGAATATAACTATCACAGCACCTGAGAATATTTCTCTTATTTCACGCAACATACTATTGCAAGCCAGTGAAAATATCATCAGTACTGCAGGTCAAAATATTACAGTAAGTGCTGAGAAGAATATAACTGAAAGTGCGGGTGAAACGTACGATATGTCAGCTAATGAGAGCCACACACAAGTAGTGACTAATACTACTGTACAGACTAAGAAGTACTTCGTGACTTGTGAATCCGGACGTATAGAAGCTACTGCTGATAATCTACAGTTAGCGTCTAGTCAAGAGGTAGAAGCGCAGAGTTCAAAAAAAGTAAAATTATTCTAGAGCAATGAATAGAATATATAACATCTCTTTTTTATTCTATAGTAAGGATGCTACTTATAGAATTATTAGCGAAAGTAAACATTTAAATAAGCAACAAGGAATCGCTTATGAGGTAGGGATAAAAACGGAAGATAAGATTTCAGGGCAATCCTATTTGATTACTAGAACCCCACAAATAGTTACCCCTAAAGTAGATAATCCTTATATGGAGATAATCGCTTTGGCAGGAGAACTCTGGAAAGAATTAAAATTACAGATAAATAGAAAAGGGCAGATAACGAGAATAGTAAACTTTAAGGAAGTACAGAATTACTGGGAACACACCCTTAAGTTTCAAATTAGTAGTATGTATAAAGGCGATGTTGTGAATACTATTATTAGGCAATTAGATATTGTCATGAGTGATGAGCAGCATTTCATCTCTAAGATGAGACAAGATATTTTCTTCTATAATTGGTTAGAAGTGATTTTGGGAGAGTATATAGAAGATCCTTATACGCAGATCTATCATAAATCTGGTAATAAATATGCTCAATATAAAATAACCAAAACCAGTACTAAAGGAACTCTACTATCAGGTCAAGGAAGGAAGTCTAAAGAAGAATTAGATCGATTAAAAGAGCAATGGAAACTAGACTCAGCAGATGAACTATACTATGAGGAACAGATAGAGTGCGATTTAAATAGAGACAGTGAAATTCTCTCTTTTGTAAGGCAAGAAACGTATATACTTAATGGGAATATATATCACACAGAGTATGTAAATATTGCAAGAGAGTAAGGATTCATAACTGAAGAAATACGCTATATAGAAGAAAAAGATACAAGTTAGCTATGGAAAATACAAATGACAATATACCTCCACAAGACCAACAGCCTGCTACTGGAGCTACTGGCAGACCTAGTGTGATAGTGGGAGAAGAACGACCAAGTACACGCATAGATAATACTGCTCCGCTACCAGGAGAAGAAACAGGAGGAGATATCAATCAACAAAATAATAGTCCTACAGAATCGACACAACAGCGTGATAACCCGACAGATTCCACAGATATAGGACAAGAAAGAGCTGTACAAAACGACAGCACTACTGCTAATAGTGGACCTACTGCACAATACATCGCGTGTAAAGGAGCTACGTGTTCGTGTGATGGGAATCCATCTGCCAAAGCGACATTAGAGGTTACTACTCATAATAAGCACTATGTCAATGATCAAAATGGATCAGATAAATTAATTGCTACTATCTCAGACACCATCTTTAAGGAAGG
>JASLGC010000259.1 GCA_030150335.1 Flavobacterium sp. | reverse complement strand
TAATGTGGGTATTGGCAATAACACTGTGGACTGTTGTGTCTAAATTTAGTCCGCAATGGTTACTGTATGCAGTGTTGGTCAACACGACTATATCATTGTACTATATGCAAATTGCCAAAGGGAGTAACGCATTTTATGTATTGCTATCTATATTAGTAGTGAATTTAGTATTATTAGTAGTGCCTTATATTCTTGGGAAGTTCCAAGATTTTAAACCAGCGACTTATTATAAAGTAATTATGACTTTTGCTTGTTATTTAGTAGGTGTAGTGGGTATTGGATTTATGATATTTACTAACCGTTTGAGTTATGATAGGGATGAGTTGTCGGGTATGTTGCCACTGTTAATTATTACCGTGAGTGGAATAATTGCAGGCTATTTACTAAGTGTAAAACGCAATGATATTTTATTGTATAGTTATACGTCTTTAGCTGTGGTGTCTATTGGATTTATGATAATTATACGCCTGTTTTCATATAGCATGGAAGCCTTTTTTATATATGCTATTTATGTTGTTGGAACAACAGCGGGAATGATAAAGTTGATTACACACAAACAAAAAACGTGGAAAGATGAAAGAGCATAATCGGTTAGAACATGTAATTACACGCCTTGAAAGTCAGGGTGTAGTGATAGATAAAGATAAATTAGGGGAATTACAGAATGCTCAATCTATCAAAACTATTTTTATTAAGGTAATCTCTGTTTTGGGTGGATTATTGGGAATGTCTATGTTTTTAGGTTTTCTATTTTTGCTTTTATCGCCAAGTCATTCAGAAAATATTCCCTTGTTTGTAATTAGTATCCTTTTATTAGGAGTAACGTATGTGATTAATAAAAGCAGCACTGTTGCGATAAAAGATGGCTTAGCGGTTTCTACATTTATATCAGGTTTTGTCTTGTTTGAATTTGCAATTGGATTGGGAGAGTATGAAAGTGTAGACTCGGTATTAGCCCTTGTGGGATTGCTATTATCTATTATTTCATTGGTGGTTTACCGCAATCAGATAATCACATTTTTAGCAATGGCGGGAGTACTGATTAGTATTAATTGCTTAATTGTTTTTAAAGAGGCGTATCTTATGTTGCCTTATTTTATGTGTTTGCTAATCTTACTTAGTGTTTATTTATTTTATAGAGAAGAGATAATAAGAGGTAGAAGTGCTTTACTTAATCAGTTGTACACACCTATATTTACAGCTACTTTCTGTTATACATTGTTCATGAGTATCATGGGGTCAACAATGCGTTATTATCAATATTTTAATGCGTATTCTGTGGTGTCAAAGTGGGCATTGATTGTTGTACTTATTGCTACAACTATTTTTACATTGCATTTGGTGTTGAATAAATTACAGATAACGTCATTGGTTACAAGAGTGATTGCTTACGCATTAGTATCTGTGTTCTTATACTTAATAGGCTTTGGTTATCCTGCTTTTGCAGTGAGTGTATTGTTCTTATTATGGTCTTTCAAAACACAGTATAAAGTAGGATTTGTAGTTTCTATATCGGCTTTAATTTGGTCAATGGGAATGTTTTATTACGATTTGTCAATTACGTTGTTGAGCAAGTCAATTTCACTGATGTTGAGCGGTGTATTCTTCTTGGCAATCTATTGGTTAATTCACAAAAAATGGAATGAAGATGAAACAGTCTAAAACAACAATAATCATCGTGGCTACTTTGGTGGCAATACTTTTACTATTTGTAAAAGCGGTGTGGAGTAAGGAAAGCACGTTAAAAGACGGCAAACTTGTTTTGTTAGAGTTAGCTCCAGTTGACCCACGTTCGTTAATGCAGGGGGATTATATGAGTTTAAATTATGCCATTACCCAAGAAGGTAGAAGTTGGAGGTCAAGACAAATATTCAGTGATGCTATAAGTGCAAATGATTCATTAGATTATGATAAGGCTTCAGTAGATGCAGAGATTGCACTGCAAGATGCTCGTGCACAAGAATCCCAAGAAATAGGCATGAGAGGATATGTGTTGTTAAGCATTGACGAAAATCAAGTTGGGCATTATGTAAAGATGACGAATGAAATTGGCGAACTGGAGGAAGGCCAGGTTTACATTAAGTTTTTCAATAACAACGATTGGAGTTACAATATTGGAGCAGAGAGTTTTTTCTTTCAAGAAGGGGAAGCAGAGAAGTATGAGGTAGCAAAATATGGTGCACTTCGAGTGGATGATAAAGGAAATAGTATTCTGATAGGGATGTATGATGAAGAATTAAAATTGATTGAATAAGATATAAGCGAACTGAGAGGTTCGCTTTTTTTGCTTCTATTTAGTTTTCTATAAGAGTAATTATATAAAGTTTTTTAAATACTCTGGTAATGATTATGTGGATGATTAGTTTGGTTTTAAGTAGGAAAACAACTGTTAAATAAATTATTTTAAAATCAGATTGTTATTAAATTGATGTGTTTAAAAAATGAGAGAAGAACTCTTGTTTATCACATTAAAATTAGCATTATGACGATAGTATATTTTTCTAATACAGGAATTACACAGCAGGTGGTTGAATTTATTACAGCAAATGTAGAAGCGAAAATAATCAGAGTAGAGTCTATAGTACCTTATCCTATTGAATTAGATGCTGCAAAAGCAATTGTAGTTCAGCAAAATCAAGAGAACGTTTTTCCAGCCTATCATAAGGTTGAAACTGATTTGAAAGATAATGTTATTTTATTAGGGTATCCTGTTTGGGACAAGCGTCTACCACCTGTATTGCGTTCATATTTGAAAGATTGTGATTTGAGTGGTAAGACAATTATTCCGTTTAATACACATCTTGGTTTTGGTACGGGAAATAGTATAGATGATATTAATACTCTTGCTCCCAAAGCAATTGTACAAGAACCGTTGTCTATTGCAAATTCTGATATGGCTACTGCTGCTGATGTGGTAAAAGAATGGGTAAGCGAAGTACTCTTGGCTATGGATTATAAATTGTAGCTGTTCGTTATTTTGGCACAATAAGTGTAAATTGTCCCTGATATTATTTAATTGAATGAGATGAAAGTATTTGGTGTTCTGTTTATTTTAATGGGCGTTGTCTCAGTTTTTGTAGCTCTGAATGGTATAGGTGGAGATATGCCTGAAGAAATGTTTGTTACAGCAAGTTTGCTATTGATTATTCTTGGCGCTTATTTTCTATATAAAGCTAATGAGAAGGGGAATACGTTGTAGTTTTGGTTTGATATTCTTTAGTAAAGCATTTAGAAGCCTATTACGTCTATGAATAGCTTTCTAATATTGAAAATATAAGTACCCGTGTGATTTTTATTATAAAATCTACGGGTATTTTTATTTAAATTTATCATTGATATATTAAATTAGGGGGTATGAAGGAAATAATTGATTTCAATGAACGAATTGTTAAACAATTCGTTGAGGCTTTGCGTCCAGAAGATATAGAAATGCGTAAGAAGATTGATTTTGGCTATAGTTATCAGAATAATGCTTTCGAATTATTTGAGGTACGCCCAAGTTGGAGTAATCCTAATGAGAAGATTAAAGGTTATTTTGCTAAGTTTAAGTTTGTGAAAACACAGCAGGTTTGGAAACTATATTGGAGATTAAGCAATGGAAAGTGGACAACGTATGGCCCACTTGAAGAAACGAAAGATCTGTTTGAGGTTTTTGAAGAGATTAAAAAGGATCCATATAACTGTTTTTTTGGATAGTTTTAAAGGATTGGCTAAGTAACTTTAATGTCTATCTATTTACCTCAATTGCTAAAAAATTTTCTTAATTAGGAGATTCACACTATATTTGCATCAGTATAAACTAAAAAATAGTCTTCATGTACACATCTAAGTAAGAATTGGTTGCATAACCAATTGAAATATGCTGAAAAGCATAAGAATGGTTAAATCATTTTTAAATGATAGCGTCTTTGCTATCCAATACTTAGTATCGTGTATATATAAAATTCATTGACCGTGAGGAGTGGTGTACGGGCCACATCTTAATTATTCACATCAATATAGAATAGACTATGAGTATAGTTATAACTAACTTATCTTACGAGCATCCAGACAAGACGATGCTATTATCAAATTTACATTTAGCAATTAAACAAGCAGAAAAAGTCAATATCATCGGTCATAATGGTACTGGAAAAAGTACATTGTTACGTATTGTAGCAAAAGAATTAATACCTTCTGAAGGGAGTGTTATGGTTAGTGGTGATTTGTTTTACTTCAAACAAAATAAGCGTTTTGGAGCTACTGAAACCGTGAAAGACACTCTGGGAGTTACTGCTAAACTCAAGGCCTTACAAGCAATTTTGAAGGGAACGGTGGAGGAGAACTGTTATGAAATCCTGAATGACGATTGGGATATAGAACACCGGATTCAAGATGTAATGAGTTATTGGGGAGTCGAAAATATTTCTTTAGATAGTGTAATGCAAGAACTAAGTGGAGGAGAGCAAACGAAGGTATGCTTTGCTCAGATGATGTTGAGTCAAGCTGAGGTATTGTTATTAGACGAACCGACTAATCATTTAGACAGTACTACAAAGGAGCTATTTTACAACTTCATTGATAATTATAAGGGAACTATCGTTTTGGTTAGTCATGACCGTTCTCTATTGAATAAACAAAATATTACTTACGAATTATCTCCTTTAGGGATTACACGCTATGGAGGTAACTATGACTTCTATAAGCAAGAAAAACAAGTGTACTTACATAGTTTAAAGCAAAAATTAGATAATAGGAATAAGGAACTGAAAGTTGCAAGAAAAGAGCAGATAGAAAGAACAAACCAATTAGCTAAAGAAAAAGCACAGAATAAGAAAAAAGAAAAGAGTGTGGGCTTGCCTAAAATAATGATTAACGCATTTAAAAATAAAGCAGAAAATAGTACAGCAAAGCTAAAAGGAGTTCACGAGAATATTTGTAATTCAATAGTTAATGGAATTTCTGATATTCGCCAGAAATTAGAAAAAGAGAAGATATTTGATATTCGTTTTCCTAATAGCCAGTTGTACAAAGGAAAAATACTGTGGAAAGCTGATGGAGTAAATTATTGTTATCACAATCAAGATCAGGCTTTGTGGGCTGAGGATATTTGTTTTACTATTGAGAGTGGAGAGCGAATTTTACTAAGTGGAGGAAATGGTTCAGGTAAATCGACCTTGCTTAACTTACTTTTAAAACGTTTGATTACAATAAAAGGTCAGCTTACTTCAACGAATTGTAATATAGTGTACTTAGATCAGTTTTATTCTTTGTTAGATGATACAATGACTGTTTCTGAGCAGATAGATCACTTTAATTATCAAAAAGAACCAAATGAGGTAATTCATAATCTATTGTTTCAATATGGTATTGGTGTAGCACAATGGAATAATAAGATCCATACACTCAGTGGAGGCGAAAAACTAAAGCTTGCTTTGTGTTGTCTAAATATTGGGTATGAATACATTGATGTATTACTATTAGATGAACCTACAAATAACCTGGATATACAGAGTATTGAAAGTTTAACCAATGCCCTAAATAGTTATATGGGAACTGTGATTGTTATTAGTCACGATCAGACTTTTGTCAATGAGATAGGCCTATCTCGGGAAATAGCGTTGTAATCCTTTAAATTTATTTATTGTATTACGCAATACGGGATGTACAAGTTCAAACTACTCACGTAATTAAAGGTCATAAGCCTTTTGATTTGCTACGAATAGTTAAATATAATCTACTTGCTTAGTATCATCCTTGAAAAGAGCTATCTAATAATATTGGAATAAAAAGAAAAGACACAGGTTTACAATTATAGTAATTCCTGTGTCTTTTCTTTTTATTAGATAGCTTCAAACGTTAAGGTGTGAGTAAGTGTATCAATAGCTTGGTCAATGGAGTAGTTACTAAAGATTTGTATTTCTTTAAAACCAGCTGCACGTAGAGCAAGTTCAAATTCTTTTACTCCCCAAAAACGCAAAGCAAAGAAGTCTAATTCAGAACATTGGAGTGTTCCATCGTTAGACCATTGTTCATATCGGAGTTGAGATACTGTTGTTTGTGTTATATAATTGTTTTCTACTTTCGACTCCGTTAAGGTTAACAAACCGGTATCTGTATTCCAGCTTCTCGCCATCATAGGAGGTTCATTTAAAGCAGAAAGAGGAGATAAATCGATTAACAACTTTCCATTTGGATTAAGGGTGTTTTTAAATCGTTTAAGTACGGAAATCGCTATTTCTGTGTTTGTAATTAATTGAAAAGAACCCGCCGGCAGTATTATTGCGTCATAATGTACAGCGGTATCAAAGTTTTCAAACGACTCTTGTGTCACCTTTGTGGACAATCCTCTTTTCTTTATTTCCATTTGACAATAGTGTAGCATTTCCTCAGAAGCATCAAAACCACTGATATCATACCCTTTTTCAGCAAGAGGAATAAGTACTCTACCATTTCCTGTAGCAGGTTCAAGTATTTTACCTTGGCAATTCTTCAGTCGTTCCGTGTAAAACTCTATATCGCCAAAAGTTCTCCCGATCGGTTTATCAAGGTGGTAAACTTTAGAAGCTAAAGAACCATATCTATTTGTAAAATGTTGGTTGCTCATAATTTGTAATTGTATTTTCACAAATATAGACGACATTATGAACAACTAACAAAAGAGAAAGGTTATTATTGCCGTGTTTACTTCATTGTATAGCGCATTACTGTATGTACAGGCTCAAACTCCTCGAGTAAGTAAAGGTCATAAGCCTTTTGATTTTGTTTTAACACCAAAAGCTCAATATAATCTACTTGTTTGGTAAAAGCCCATTGTTTTACTGCATTAATAAGTTGTTTGCCAATGGTTTGATTTCGGTAGGCAGGAGCAACATAAATATCAGCAAAATTTAAATA
>JASLGC010000248.1 GCA_030150335.1 Flavobacterium sp. | reverse complement strand
TCTAAAGGCAATAAATTCAATTTTGAATAAGGACTTGTAGCATCAACTAAGTAATACGCATTTCCTACCTCAACAGCTGAAATCACGTGATTAAAATAGTTTTTTTGCCAAGTATTCTTAATCCCATTACTTCTTGTGCTAATCAATACTGGATTAGCTTGTAATCCAACATAACGCAATATACTTGTTAGCATCAAATTAATATCCGCAGAGTTACCACTGCCTTTATTATAAGCCGTTTTCACACCATTATTAGCGAAGATTCCATAAGTATTATCCCATTTTACTTTTTGTTGAATTAATCGCAATACTTTGTTTATTTTATCTTCTACAGATAACCCTCTGTATTCCTCTAATAAGATATCTTTCTTATAATATTTATCTTGTTTGAGCTCACGAGCAAATCCTCTATTAGTTGATAAATCCACAAAAAACTCTTTCTCGTTTAGCAACACCTTTTGCGGTGATGAAAAAGGATAGTGAACTTCTAAAAGGTTAAAACGCAATGCCGGAATATAATTAGAAGGATTATCCACATATTGTTCACTTCTAAACTTATCTACATTGTTTATCTCAAAACTCTTTTCAAGTGCATTCACAGACGATCTTGAACCAGGAGATAAAACACCTGTCATAGATATTTTTTTCTCATTAGTTGTTTCTTTCAACTTGAAATCACCTACCTGAATAATGCTATATTGAAAGTACTCTGGCAACAATACAGTGTATTTAGTCTTTAATTTAGGCAATTCCCCTTGAATCATCCACTCAGGTAATTCATCTAAATAACTCGTTACCCTGCTATATGAATAAGTAATAATATCACCTTTTTTTGCATCAGTAAAAGCAATACCTACCTCTCTCCAATTGCCAAAGTCATTTTTTACGATATCGTCTTTTTCTATTTTAGATTTAGCAACTGTATCATTCTCTATAGAATAAATATTCGCTTGATGAATCACAAGTTCCTCACTTGCATATCCCTTAGGAGCATAAGGAACCTGAAAAGCTAAAGATTTCTTCCCATTTTCATTGTATAACTTCACTTTTCTACTCACTTTTTCAATTACTCTAAAACCGTAATCTTGCGCGTAGTCAATACTCACATTTATTTCTTCATTCAAAATAACCGCATCAGCAGTAGAGAATGTAGCGTTCTTAGTTTCTTTCAACTCCTCTAAAGTTACTTTATCAAGAAAACTTTGTGCATACATAGAAGATGTAAACACACATATAAAACACGCTAATAGGGTATAAATATATTTCATGGATTCTATATTTGATCACTTTTCAATAAAGATAAAAATTTCTCACTTCTAAATAACATGACAAACCTTGTATAAAGAAAAAAACCAAGACTATTCGTCTTGGTTTCTTCCATCTTTATAAATATCTGTTCGATAATGCTCTTCTTCTCCGTCTAAGATTTGAATATAACTCTTATATCTTGACCAAGCTAATTCATCATTATCAAGTGCATCTTTCACTGCACAATAAGGTTCTTCTTTATGCAGACAGTTGTTAAACTTACACTGATCTTTCAAAGCAAAGAATTCAGGGAAATAGTTTCCTACTTCTTGTGGTTCCATATCAACAATACCAAACCCTCTAATACCAGGAGTGTCGATTATACTTGCCTCAAACGACAAATCGAACATCTCTGCAAAAGTAGTTGTATGTTGCCCTTGTTGATGTTGCTCTGAAATCTCCGCTGTTTTTAAATTCAATCCAGGTTCAATTGCATTAATTAAAGTTGATTTCCCAACTCCTGAATGTCCAGAAAACATAGAAACCTTTCCAATCATTCTTTCTTTAATAGCATCTATTCCCTTTCCTGACAAAGCAGAAACACGCAAACACTCATACCCTATCTGCGAATAGATATATTGCATATACAATTGTTCATCTAAAGCATCCTCTGAATAAGTATCTACCTTGTTAAATACTAAAACTGTCTTGATACCATACGCTTCAGCCGTAACTAAAAAACGATCAATAAAACTTGTAGTAGTTACAGGATTATTAATAGTTACAATTAAAAACATTGTATCAATATTAGAAGCAATAATATGTACTTGTTTAGACAAGTTTACAGATTTACGAACGATGTAATTCTTTCTTGATTCAATTTTATTAATTACTCCAGTCGTAACATCATTAGTAGTTTCAAGTTCAAATTGAACATGATCACCAACAGCTATTGGATTGGTACTTTTAATACCTTTTAATCTAAACTTTCCTTTGATACGACAATCATAGAAATGTCCCTCTTCATTTTTCACTGAGTACCAACTTCCTGTTGACTTGTAAACTATACCTTTCATAAATAGTATTGCCCTCTTATTTTATTCTTTATTAATAATTTTATCTTGTCTATAAATACTCTCTTGGTGAATAGCAGTATAAATAGCTGTTATAAATTCTTCTGTAAACCCTACGTGCTTACCTTCTTCTTGCATTTTCTCAAGCATCTTAGTCCATCGATCTTGTTGAAAAACAGCAACGTTTTTCTCCTTTTTCAATTTACCAATTGCATCTGAAATCAACATACGTTTTCTCAATAAATCTAAAAGCTTACTATCCATATCATCAATTTGGATACGGTGAGCTTGTATGTTTTGCAAGAATTCTTCTGTTTCATCAGTGATATTTCTAACTTTCAAATTAGTTATAATATCTTGTAATTGTTCTGGTGTTACTTGTTGAGCAGCATCACTCCACGCATTATCAGGATCACAATGTGTTTCAATCATCAACCCATCATAATTCAAATCCAATGCTTGTTGTGAAACCCCAAATATCTTACTTCTATTTCCAGTAATATGTGATGGATCACAGAAAATTGGAATATTAGGCAAATGTAGCTTTAAATCTAATGGTATTTGCCATTCTGGAATATTACGATACTTAGTTTTTTCATACGTGCTAAAACCTCTGTGAATAACTCCGAGTTTAGCGATCCCTGCTTCTGCAAGACGCTCTATTCCTCCCATCCATAATGACAAGTCAGGATTCACTGGATTTTTCAACAAGACAACCTTATCAGTTCCCTTCAAAACGTCGGCAATTTCTTGAATCGCAAACGGATTTACTGCTGTACGAGCACCAATCCATAAGATATCAACATCATGTTCTAAACACAATTGCACGTGTTCTGCTGTTGCAACTTCAGTAGCGATCAACATACCTGTTTCTGCTTTTACTTGTTGCAACCATTTCAATCCAATGGCACCTACACCTTCAAATCCTCCTGGACGTGTACGAGGTTTCCAAATCCCAGCGCGAAATACTTTCACTTCTTTTGGTAGAGATTTAGCGATTTTCATAACCTGTTCAGGCGTTTCTGCACTACAAGGCCCAGCAATGATTGCTGGATTTTGTCCTCCAAATAGAGACAACCAATCCTTGTTAATGTTAACTTTTTCCATTGGCACAAATTTAATAGTATTACTTTAATAACGACGACATGAATAGGTAAGAATAATACCATTCCTATTCATAAAAGAAAATAAAGATAACATTTCTCAATTATAAAATTACACTTAAAATCGATTATTATGTGATAAATACTTACTTTTAACCGCATTACTACAAAATTTATACGAAAATGACATTACTCACATTCACTCTAATTATGTTTTTAGGTGCATTTGCGGCAGGATTTATCGGTTCTCTTTCCGGATTAGGTGGAGGAATTATTATAATCCCGTTACTATCAGTGTTTTTAGGAGTTGATATGCATTACGCTATAGGGACTGCTTTAGTTGCCGTTATAGCTACCTCATCAGGATCTGCATCCGCTTATGTAAAAGAGGGAATAACTAATATGAGATTGGGAATGTTCTTAGAAATAGCCACTACGGCAGGTGCTGTAATCGGTGCTTTGATTTCTACCAATGCCCCTACTTCTGTATTAGCTGTAATATTTGGAGCTACACTTGTATTCTCCTCAGTTAATTCACTACGCAAAAAAGAAGACCACTTAGTTACCCCTGAAAAATCAAGTCCACTTACTCATAAACTCAAACTGACCAGTACATACCCTACCCCATCTGGAGAAACAGTAAAGTATGGGATGACAAATATTATCGGTGGTTTTAGTATGATGGGAATAGCTGGAATGATGTCTGGTTTATTAGGAATTGGGTCAGGAGCATTTAAAGTAATTGCAATGGACAGCATCATGAAAGTTCCTTTTAAAGTTTCTACTACCACAAGTAACTTCATGATGGGAGTTACAGCTATTGCCAGTTCAGTTATCTATATCCAAAAAGGATATATAGAACCAAGCATCTGTATGCCGGTAATCATCGGAGTATTGATTGGTTCAATGGTTGGGGCAAAAGTCTTGCTAAAAGCAAATACGAAAAAACTAAAAGTATTCTTCGCTTTCTTGATTTTAGTATTAGCAGCAAACATGATTTATAACGGAGTACTTGGAAAAATATAACCTTATGACTACAAAGAAATTTAACGATACAGATTTGCAAGCAATCATTGGAAATGTATTGCGATACGGTGTTTTATTAGCCTTATCAGTAGCTCTAATAGGTGGTATTATCTTACTATTCACCCAATCAGGAGAAACTGTTGACTTTGCTACATTCACTGAAAAACACGATAATATTTACATTGTATTTGACAACATCATCAGAGGTGTAGCTCAAGGCGATGGAGAAGCAATAATCTTCTTAGGAGTCTTATTATTATTCCTTACCCCTGCCTTGCGTTTGATATTATCCCTAATCTCCTTTTTCTTAGAAAGAGATTGGCTTTACATCATCATTACACTGATTGTAATCGGAATTATAGCCCTAAGTGTCTCTTTCGGTTTTTCACATTAAAATAACTACATTTGTTTCTCTAATACTTATAAGCAATGTCACTACTCGTTAAAAACATTAGTAAATTCTACGACGACCAAAAGGCCTTAGACAACATTAGTTTTTCAATTCCAAAAGGACAAATAGTTGGCTTTTTAGGTCCTAATGGAGCAGGTAAATCTACATTGATGAAAATTCTTACAACGTATATTCACAGTGACGAAGGACAGGCTTATGTAAATGAGTTCAATGTTGAAACTGAAAGAAAAAAGGTTCAACAATCCATTGGATATTTACCTGAACACAATCCGCTTTATTTAGACATGTATGTTCGTGAATATTTACAATTCAATGCAGATATCTACAAAGTAAACAAACAGCGCATAGAAGAGGTTATTGAGCTCACAGGCCTTACGCCAGAAGCACACAAGAAAATAGAACAACTATCTAAAGGATATAGACAAAGAGTTGGATTGGCTACCGCACTTTTACACAACCCAGATGTTCTAATCTTAGACGAACCAACCACAGGATTAGACCCTAATCAATTAGTGGAAATTCGCGAGCTGATCAAAAACATTGGAAAGGATAAAACTGTATTTCTGTCAACCCATATTATGCAAGAAGTTGAAGCTATCTGTGAGCGAGTTATTATTATCAAAAAAGGACAGATAGTAGCAGATCAAATTCTAACTGATATGCTTGAACACCAAAATGAACAAATCATTGCGGTAGAGTTTGATTACAAAATTGAAATTCAATTCATCAATCAAATTCCAAACCTTGTCAAAGCAAACCACATCCACGATACTCAGTGGGAATTAGTCTTCCCGATAGAAGGTGATTATCGCGGTACAGTATATGACTTTGCACAAGAAAACGGACTTAAAACATTGTCACTACAAATAAAAAGTAAGAATCTGGAGAAACTATTCAGAGAAATTACAAATGCATAAAAAAAGAGCTGTCTAAATAGACAGCTCTTTTCTTTTATATCAATTCCTCAGCTTATATAGCAGAGGCTAATTATCTCTTAGAATAATCCGTTGATTTCTGCATCAATCTTGTTGATTACATCTCCTAAATCCTCAGGGCTATCAACGAAGTCTAAATTATCAACATCTACAATTAATAATTTCCCTTTGTCATATCCTTTAATCCACTCCTCATATCTATCATTCAAACGATTTAGATACTCAATAGAGATAGAGTTTTCATACTCTCTTCCTCTCTTGTGAATTTGACCTACTAAATTAGGAACAGAACTTCTCAAGTAAATTAATAAATCAGGAGCTCCTACTAATTCTTGCATCAATTCAAACAAAGAAGAATAGTTTTGAAAATCACGATTAGACATCAACCCCATTGCATGTAAGTTAGGTGCAAATATATGAGCATCTTCATAAATCGTACGATCTTGAATAATCGACTTTCCACTTTGTCTTATCTGCAAAACTTGACGAAAACGACTATTTAAAAAGTAAACCTGCAAATTAAAAGACCATCTATCCATCTGATGATAGAAATCATCTAAATACGGATTATCAACTACATCTTCATAATGAGGCTCCCAGTTATAATGTTTTGCCAATAAATTTGTAAGCGTAGTTTTTCCTGCGCCAATATTTCCTGCAATAGCTATATGCATTACGGTAATTTTATAAGGTAATTATTTATTTTCTGTTCAGCAAAAATACTCATTTTTTGAGTGTTATAAAAGAAGCTTGAAATGCTTTTTTCAGGAACTGCAATTGGATAAACTTTATTCTTCACTAAATCAACATAGTATATTTTATTTTGATAACTATAAATTAATTTATCCAAATCTAAAACCTGAAGTTGATCATAAGAAGAATTCAACTCAAAATCAAATATTGACTTTCCTGTTAAACCTACTGCATGTAAAACATTCTTGCCATCTACCCATAAAAAAGCATGTGGCAATGAATAATAATTTTTAATTTCTCCTTCTGGTAAAGTAAATACTCTGTGTAGCTCAAAAGTAGTGCTATTGTACAAACTAACACTTCTATTAACAGCATTAACAACCCAATAATTTCTCTTTGTACTATTCGCTACATACTCCGTTTCCATACTTGGGAATTTTACTCCAAAGTCAACCACACCAACTTGAGCTAAATCGCGATTAACGATTACAACAGATTTGTCTTCTTTAAAAAACAATAATATTTGCAAAGGATTACTAAAGTCAACTTGAGTAAGTGTTCCTTTACTTTTATTAAAATAGTTTGATGAAGAATATTTAGTTACTTTTTTAAAGACATTTTCTTCTTCAATTAGATAAGTACTATCATAAATATCTTTACCAATAAACGTTTGCTCCTTCGTTAAATTCTCACTGTTGAGCAACCTTACTTTAATACTATCTTGAGCACTTATATTCATTGTAAAAACAAGTGCCGCAAGAAGCGAAAACATCTTTACCATAAAATTCTTTTTTTGTTTTATTACTTTTCAAAAGTTTGAAAAGTAAATGTGTATTGATGTTTTTCATCAATATCGTGAAACTCTTCTTTTTTCAACTTCCACTCATCAAGTGAAAACTCAGGAAAAAAAGCATCTGCTTCTAAATTTGTATGAACTCTTGTCAGCTCAATTCTATCAGCAAACGGTAGAGCTAATTTGTATATTTCTCCTCCTCCAATCACAAAAACCTCAGCTTCATCTTTCACTATTGAAAAAGCATCTTCTAAACTTGTAACTACAATACATCCTTCTGGTGCTTTGTAATCAGCTTGTCTTGTAATGATAATATGAGTTCTATTAGGCAATGGCTTTGGAAAAGATTCAAACGTCTTTCTCCCCATTACAATATAATGATTAGATGTCAAGTTTTTGAAATGTTTAAAATCATCTGGCAAATGCCACAACATCTCATTATTCTTTCCTAAAGCATTATTTTCTGCAGCTGCTGCTATTAATATAAGCTTCATTATCTCTCTTTTTAAAAATCCGAATCAGTCTTTGCTACCTCTGTGCTTTTCTGCTCTAAATCTCGCTTTACATCCACTAAAGGAAAGTCTTTTTCAACTCTTGCGCGAAGTTCCTTAATGCGTTCTTCTTGCTTTTCAATCAATCTTTTCACTTGTTTATCTTCCCATTTTTTGCCCATAAAACTATTGACAACTAATACGTTTACAGCATGTAAAAAAACAAGCATAGCCCAACCACCGATAGCATAAGGCCACCATACCACAGTTTGAGCTGGGTCTTGAATAAATGAATTAAAACAAAACATCAATACACTTCCCAAGAAAAAAACTACAAAGTGAAAGAACAATAATTTCTTTTGTTTTACTCTCTGACGAGCATAATCATAAGCTTCATAAGGATTTTTATTTTCCATAGCTATTCGTGTAAGGGTTATTATATTTTAGACAGAAACCTTTCCTTTAATTGCAGGATGCGGTTCGTAGTTTTCTAATGAGAAATCCTCATAAGTAAAACTAAATATATCTTTAACGTCTTTGTTTAATACCATCTTAGGCAATGGAAGAGGCTCACGTGTCAATTGTAAATTTACTTGTTCAATGTGGTTATTGTAAATATGAACATCTCCAAAAGTGTGAACAAAGTCCCCTACTTCCAAATCACATACTTGTGCTACCATCATTGTCAATAAAGCGTAAGAAGCAATATTAAAAGGCACTCCTAAAAATACATCAGCACTACGTTGGTACAATTGACAAGACAACTTACCTTCAGCCACATAAAATTGAAAGAATGAATGACAAGGAGGCAATGCCGCTTTTCCATTAGCTACGTTCTCTTCAAAAGAAACAGACGTATCAGGAAGCACACTTGGATTCCAAGCAGAAACCATTATTCTTCTGCTGTTTGGATTTGTTTTCAACGTTTCAATAACCTCTTTGATTTGGTCAATTCCTTCTCCGTTCCAATTTCTCCATTGGTATCCATACACTGGTCCTAAATCTCCCTCTTCATTCGCCCATTCATCCCAAATTCGAACACCATTATCTTTTAAGTATTTAATATTAGTATCTCCGTTTAAAAACCATAAAAGTTCAAATATAATTGACTTTAAGTGCACTTTTTTAGTCGTTACCAAAGGGAATCCTTCAGCTAAATCAAAACGCATTTGATGACCAAAAATACTTTTAGTCCCCGTACCGGTTCTATCACCTTTTTGAACTCCTTTTTCTAATACCTCCTTTACTAAATTTAAATACTGTTTCATGTTGTGTTGTGTAGTGTTCTATTATTACTTCCTCTTCGTTAATTCGTCACGCAATTTTGCTGCCTTTTCATAATCTTCGTTTGCAATTGCATTATTTAACAACTTATTTATTTCATCTTCAGATAGTTTAGAGAAGTCATTTGCCTTCGCTTCGCTTTCTAAGAATTGTTCTACTTGAGTAGCGATATCATTTAAGTCATCACTATCTTCTGTATCTTCATCTTCGTCCTCTAAAACCTCATCTTGATCACCATTTAAGATAATACCGGCTTTCTCCATGATATCTTTAAATGTAAATATTGGTGCAAAGAAACGAATCGCTATAGCAATAGCATCTGATGTTCTTGCATCAATAATTTCTTCCACTCCTTCTCTTTCACAAATTAGGCTTGAATAGAAAATCCCATCAACTAATTTATTAATAATAACTTGCTTAACCACAATACCATATCTATCCGATAATGTTTTAAACAAAT
Source organism: Flavobacterium sp. (assembly GCA_030150335.1). Taxonomy (GTDB): domain Bacteria; phylum Bacteroidota; class Bacteroidia; order Flavobacteriales; family Flavobacteriaceae; genus Flavobacterium. The sequence continues at coordinate 1,479 of JASLGC010000248.1, read as the reverse complement.
CATGTGTCAATGGTCTTGGAGGTCTTATATCATCTTCAATAGCTATTGCAATCGACTGAGCTTCAAATGCTCCAATAACGATTGGCAATTTTCTATTTCCGTCCACTTCATTTAAAATAAGCGCATAAGCACCATTTTGGGTATGACTGTAAGATATTCCCTTTACTGTTAGTTTAATCAAACTCATATTTATTTTTTATACAAAAAAAGCAATTAAAACAAAGATATAAATTCTTTGCCTTAATTGCTTTATTAATCTTGCATTTAGAATAAATCCTTATGCGTTTTTCTCTTTGAACTCTTTAAGTTTCTCTACTAACTGAGGTACTACTTGGAATGCATCTCCTACGATTCCGTAATCAGCTACTTTAAAGAAAGGAGCCTCAGCATCCGTATTAATAGCAACTTTTACTTTAGAAGAGTTAACCCCTGCAATATGTTGGATAGCACCAGAAATACCTACAGCGATATACAAGTTAGAAGAAACTGGCTTACCTGTTTGTCCTACGTGCTCTTCATGCGTTCTCCATCCTAAGTCAGAAACTGGTTTTGAACAAGCTAAAGCAGCTCCTAAAACATCAGCAAGATCTTCTAACATTTTCCAGTTTTCTGGTCCTTTTAAACCACGTCCTCCAGAAACAACGATATCAGCGTCAGCGATAGTAACTTTTCCAGATACTTTCTCTACGTTTTCTACTTTCAATGAGAAGTCTGCATCATTTAAAGAAGCAGCGAAATCTTCAGCAGCAGCAGCTCCAGAAGCCTCTACTAATCCAAATGAGTTCTTTGCTAATGCAATAACTTTTACATCTGTTGTTAATTCTGTTTCATTAAATGCTTTGTTTGAAAAAGAAGTTCTTTTTACTACAAATGGAGATGTACTAACTGGTAATGCAACCACGTTTGAAGCTAATCCTGCCTCTAATCCTACTGCTACAATTGGAGCAGCGTATAAACTATCAGTAGAAGAAGATAAAACAACTACTTTAGAACCTTCTTTTTGAGCAGCTTGTTTGATAACATCTGCATAAGCTTTAGCGTTAAAAGTGTTTAATTTATCGTTAGATACTTTTAAAACTTTATCTACACCATACTTTCCTAATTCACTTACATCATTAGCGTTTACTGTAACAGCTGTTACAGTTGTACCTAAAGATTCTGCTACTTTCTTAGCATAAGAAGCTAACTCTAATGCTACTTTTTTAAATTTTCCTTCTGCTGATTCAGCATATATTAAAACTGACATAATACTTTCTTTTTTAAGGTTTACAAATAAATTAATAGAATTAGATAACTTTTGCTTCGTTATGTAATAAGTTAATTAGCTCATCAATGTTATCTGGAGAAATCATTTTACAAGCTGATTTAGCAGCTGGTTTTTCAAATTTAACCACTTTAGTAGCAGCATCTGCTCCTACTGGTTCTAACACAGTTAAAGCTTTAGATCTTGCAGACATAATTCCACGCATATTTGGAATA
>JASLGC010000243.1 GCA_030150335.1 Flavobacterium sp. | reverse complement strand
AGTAAGTATATTGATTGATGTCAATGGAACGTCATGTGAATTTAAATTTGTTTCAACGATATTTAATGTTCCATGGTCAAAGTCAACCAAAAAATCAGAAATAGTTGTGTCCTTGCCATCTACATAGGCAAAACCAACTGTACCATCTGCATTTGCAACTAACGACATTCCTACAGAATCGGCTGGTGCAAGCAATTTACTTTCTGCAATCGACTTGTCGTTTATCTGTAAATCGACATCGTTTAATACAGCATGCTCGCCTCCTTTTACTTCAATAATACTGTCGCCAGAAAGCTTTTTACCTTCTCTTTTAGCTATAATATCTAAATCATTTTCTGAAATAATATGAACCCAGCGGTCTCTTAACCAATAATAATATCCTTCATTTAATTCAGATGATGTGGTTGTGTTATAAACTAATAAAGAGTTGATTATTTCTCCTGTAATAATCGTTTTATCAGTTAAACTTTTCAAAGGAACATTTGGCAAAACAACTCCTTTGTAATTATCTTCTTTTGCTACGATATGAAGTAAAGAAGAAGAACTGGGTTCTGTGGTTCCTATCCCTACTTGACTATAAGTAAAGCCACTTACGAATAGTAGTCCAATTGATAGTAATTCTCTTTTCATGATTTAATTTGTTTTTTCATACAACACTCTCTCTAAATATTGACTATTTAAAGAATGTGTACTTTGATTTTTGATTTTTATCAAAGAAGTTTACAATAACCATACCTTTGATGAATTAATCTCAATTAACACACATTTATTGATGTGAAAATTTAATAAATCACGAAATAATACGAATTAAAAACAAAACAATACATCAATCAATTAACAAAAATGCTTCAGTAATAAATGCGTAATTGTTATCATTTGATGCATCTGAATAATTATACAATTCAAATATTTTTAGGGGGTATAAAACAAAAAAAGTCCTTTACTGTGAAGTAAAGGACTTTTTATATTTGTTTTTAAACTATTCTATTCTAATGAAAAACTAATAGACACATTTGAAATGACTTCAATTTCTCCCACTGCTAATGTTTCTTTCATTGCATCAGCACTTGCGCTTTTCATCATGTACATTGGGCGAACGATGGGTGCATCGTAAGAAATACCATCTGATACAAGGATTGCTTTTCCTACTTTTTGACCAAGTGCATTAGCGTAATCTGTTGCTTTTTGCTTAGCGTCTTTTACTGCTAATGTGCGAGCTTCTGTCTCATAGTTCGCAGTTTTTGACGATGCAAACGCTACTCCGTCAATTCTATTGATTCCCAAGTCCATTAACCCTGTCATCACCTTTTCGTACTTACTGATGTCCTCAAGTGAAATAGTCAATGTTTGCGATGCTTGGAAGTAGTCTTTCTTATCTTCGTAATCTCTTGATTTGTATAGATTAACGCGTTGTGTTTGTATATGCTTATCGTCTATTTTTAAACTCTTAGCATATTTAATAACGTCTGCTATAACAACATCATTTGCTTTTTTAGCGCTATTTGCATCATCTGCCTTATTCTCAACACCTATTGTAATCGTTACTTTATCTGGCGTTACGCTTACTTTTCCTGTTCCATTAACTTGGATTTGTGGCACTACCACTCCTTGGTGATTCTGTGCTACAATAGCTGTTGTTGTCATCAATAATGACGCGAACATAAATGCTGTTTTTCTCATACCTTCTTTTTTTTATTAATTACAAATGTATCTAAATTAGCATACGGCATGAGTTTCCATATCATAAATATTCTCTAAAATTACTATCGTATCTTCTTATTTTTATACATCCCTACAAGAATTAAAACAGGTATTAACAGTATTGCTATCAACTTATATTCTCGTTGAATTAGTATTGGGTATTTCAATAGAATCAGTGCTAATCCACCTATTGCTCCCCCGATATGGGCTGTATGACCTATGCCATCGTTGTTCTTCTTCATTCCGTAGATTGAGTATAACAAATAACCTACTGCAAAGGCATAAGCAGGAATTGGTATTGGTATAAAAAACAGGTATAAACTCATATCTGGGTTTAGCATAATAGAAGCGTATAGCACTCCCATAATAGCCCCAGAAGCTCCTACTGCTCTATAATTCGGGTAATTTTTGAAGTATTGATAAGTCAATATGTTACCAACTAATAAGCTCACTAAATAAATCAACACAAAATAAAGTATGCCCGAAGTGAAGACAATTATATCGGCGAAGAAGTAAAGTGTCAGCATATTAAATATAAAGTGCATCCAGTCTCCGTGCAAGAAACCAGAGGTAAAGAATCTGTATTTCTCTCCTGCGTTTATTTTACTGATGTCAAAACAATACTTATTAAAAAAGCTAAAGTCATTAAGCCCTTTGTAAGTAACTATTCCATTCAAAGCTATAATGATTAATGTAGCTGTAGATATATCCATGTTTAAAGATTTTGATAAAAATAAGAATTGTTATCAACTCCCCCTTATATTTGCGTAAGAATATTCGAATCAAGTATCTTTGCACAAAAGAAAGAAATATGAAGTTTTTAGTTTACGTCCTTATATATCCACTTTTATGGCTGGTGTCTAAATTGCCATTTCCTGTATTTTACTTTATATCTGACTGTTTTTATGTTTTAATCTACCACATCGTTGGGTACAGAAAGAAAACAGTACGCGAGAATATCCGTCTGACGATGCCTGAGCTTTCTGAAAAAGAAGTGAGAAAGGTTGAAAAAGAGTCGTTTAGACACTTGTGTGATATCTTCTTGGAAATGGTAAAAACACTGACAATCTCTGAAAAAGAGCTTAGCAAACGATATACATTTACAAACTTGGATGTGCTACTTGAGATAGAGAAACAAGGTAAGAGTATTGTGTTATTTTGTGCGCATTACGCTAACTGGGAGTGGATGATTGTGTTAGATAAATTTGTGAAACACCAAGGATATGCTGTTTATAAAAAAATCAACAATCCGCAATTTGACGATTTATTTAAAAAAATACGCTCTCGTTTTGGAACTATCTTAGTTGAGATGAAAGAGACTATTCGAGTGATTAGACAAAACGAATTAAAAAAGAACCACGGTATTTATGCTTTCATCAGTGACCAATCGCCTATGATTAGCAAATCTAATTGTTGGCAAGAGTTCATGGGAATTGAAGTTCCTATTTTTACAGGTGGTGAAGCACTATGTAAAAAGTTTGATATGGTTCCTATGTACCTAAAAGTTGAATATGTGAAAAGAGGACATTATCAAGCTACTTTTGTACCATTGAGTACGGAAGGTGAAAATGTGAAGCAAATACCTGATTACGAATTATCTCACCGATTTTTAAAAGAGGTTGAGAAACAAATTAGAGAAGCTCCTGCTTATTACTTCTGGACACACAAGCGCTGGAAACACAGAGGTAATAAACCTAAAAATATGAAGTAGTTAAACTTTTATTGCGTTTCTACTTCAAGCAAAGAGCAACATGTTTTTTATATTTAAATATTTAAAGCATGTTGCTCTTTTTTTTTATAATTCTTACTTCAAAATAAGGTTGTTTTTATGAATTAACTTATTGTATTATACAAGCTCACTTCTAATTTAAGCATTGAGTTATTCAACTAAATTTGTCTTCAAAAAACTTCTTATTTTCCCTTTAATTCTTTCCTGTCAAAGTATTAAATCCTACGAAACTTACTTTTCATAGCAAGGACTCTATCGATAAAAAACTACAATAACAATCCTTTTTTACTCTTTTATAATATTTAAAAAATGTTAGCGTTTATCATATAAATAATTGATAGTTCTATTTTTTTTAGATAAGAACAACTTTTTAATCAACAAAACAATAAATGATATTAATTAAAAAAAGTTTTAAAGTAATAACCTTCATTGCTATTAGTATAATCTTGATTTTAATAATCTATTTTTTATTAGCTAAAGGTCTTTCAAGTATCACGGTAAATAAAAATCAGCCAGACCCCAAAGAAATAA
>JASLGC010000176.1 GCA_030150335.1 Flavobacterium sp. | reverse complement strand
ATTTCACAAGACGTAGAAGCAAACGATAGCATCCTAACCCTTACAAAAGCAAGACTACCATGGTTAGTTTTAGCAATGATAGGAGGATTTATTGCCGTTAATGTTTCTCGAAGTTTTGAAGGAGCCATGGAAAAGTTTGGTGTACTATTCTTTTTCACTCCATTAATTGCAGCAATGGCAGGGAATGTAGGAGTACAATCTTCCGCAATTATCGTACAAGGGTTAGCGAATAATAGTATTACAGGTTCTATCTGGAAACGATTAGGAAAAGAAGTAACCCTGAGTTTATTAAACGGATTCCTACTTGCTATCCTTATGATGGTTGGTAGTCATTTCTTATTAGGAGTAGATTACATGATTGGTATTACCGTTTCAATTGCCTTAATCAGTGTTATTATCATAGCAAGTTTAATCGGAACGTTTGTACCTATTTTTCTAAATAAGTATGGAATAGACCCCGCATTAGCAACAGGTCCATTTATCACAACGAGTAATGATATCTTCGGAATTTTAATTTACTTTTCAATAGCAAAAGCAATTTTAGGTTTTTAATCTACCTACTATCATTCAAAATATTTGACAACAATGAATACACGAAAAGTTTTACATATTGACAGTAACCACCCATTAATGATAGAGCAGTTAGCTCAAATGGGATATGAAAATGTAGAAAACTATACTTCTACAAAAGAGGAAATAGAACAAATTATCTCTGAATACGAAGGTGTAATCATTAGGAGTAGGTTTAAAATTGACAAGACCTTTTTAGATTGTGCTACTAACTTAAAGTTCATTGGGCGCGTTGGTGCAGGATTAGAAAACATTGATTGCGACTATGCTGAATCTAAAGGTATTGCACTAATTGCAGCACCAGAAGGAAATAGAACAGCAGTTGGCGAACACGCTTTAGGTATGTTGTTGACTTTAATGAATAAACTAAACTTAGTTGACCAAGAAGTTAGAGAAGGTATTTGGATAAGAGAAGGCAATCGAGGCCATGAGATAGAAGGTAAAACCGTTGGAATCATTGGATATGGAAATATGGGAAATGCTTTTGCCAAACGCTTACAAGGTTTTGACTGTAAAGTTATTTTCTACGACATCAAAGAAGGATTAGAAAATCAGTTTGCAAAGCAAGTAACCTTAGAAGAATTACAAAAACAAGTAGATATTCTAAGTTTACACACGCCCCAAACAGCAGAAACAATGGATATGATTAATGACCAATTCATCAATCAATTGAAAAAACCAATTTGGTTTGTCAATACAGCAAGAGGAAAGTCAGTCAATACAGCTTCTTTAGTCAAAGCATTGCAAGAAGGGAAAGTATTAGGTGCTGCATTAGATGTGTTAGAATATGAAAAATCGTCATTTGAAAATATGTTTAATGACAATTCATTACCAGAACCAATGCAATACTTAGTACAAGCTAAAAATGTATTACTATCTCCGCATATTGCAGGATGGACAATAGAAAGTAAAGAAAAATTAGCACAAGTAATTATCGACAAGACAAAATTACTTAACAGCTAAGTAATAGTAATAAAAGGACTTCAATTATTTGTAAGTCCTTTTATTTTACACTACAAAGTATTAAACGCAAAGAGGGCATATCATTTTGATATGCCCTCTTTTATTTCAAATAACAACCAATTACTCGGCTGTTTTATTATTCTCTTCTTGAATTTTCTTTTCTAATTCAGCTGCAAACTCTTCCATAACAGGTTTAACAGTACTCTCTGGTAAGTCAGCAATCTTGATGTACATTAAACCATCAATAGCATTATTAAACAAAGGATCCACATTAAACGCAATTACTTTCGCATTTTGCTTGATGTATTTTTTTATCAAAACAGGCAATCTCAATTTTCCTGGTTCAACATCCTCAATGATTTTGTCAAATTTATTCAAATCTGACTCCGTTTCATTAAAGATTAAATCCTTTTCACTGTCTTTAAGATTCACCTTATACTCCATTTTAGGAGTTACATATTGAGCAATATATGGATCAAAATAATGAGATCTCATAAATTCAATCATCAAAGACTTAGAAAAATCAGAAAACTGATTACTAATACTAACCCCACCAATCAAATATTTATGTTCTGGGAAACGCAATGTTGTATGCACAATTCCTTTCCACAATAAAAATAACGGCATTGGCTTTTGCTGATACTCCTTTACAATGAAAGCTCTACCCATTTCGATAGACTGAGAAATCATTGGATACAATTCAGACTCAAAGCGGAATAACTCATTTAAATAAAAACCGTTAATTCCATACTTCTTGAATATCTCAGACCCTAATCCCATGCGGTATGCACCACAAATTTCCTTAGCCTCATTATCCCATAAAAACATGTGGTGATAATAGTTGTCATATTGATCTAAATCTAACTCGTTATTAGTACCCTCCCCAACCTGACGGAAAGTAATTTCACGCAAACGACCAAGCTCTTGCAGAATACAAGGGATCATTTCAGATTTACACAAGAAAACTTCGTAGTTTTTACTTTGTAAAAGACGATAATCGTTATCTCTTAATACATTAATTTCCTCTAAAATCTTTTCTTTCGGTTGTGGATCAATAATATCCTTTACAACTTTTGGAAATTTAAAATTAAAAGAAGGTACTTTTATACGTTTACGGCTATCCTCATCTTTATAAGCATTAGATAACAAATACGTTTTAAAACGCAAGAAGTTACCATAATCATTTAAATCATAATGATCATTTTGTTCTTCTACAGATATAGGACGTCCAATTCTTATCTTAATCACTCTATTCTTCTGAGTCAAAAGTTCAGAAGGCAACTTTGCAGTACGCAATGTTGGGTTTATTTTAGATAAGAAATAGAATAATTTACTATTTGTTGCGTGGAAATAAATAGGAACAACCGGAACTTGCGCTTTTTTAATCAGCTTAATAGCTCCCTCTTCCCATGGTTTATCAACCACAAGTTTACCATCTTGATACGTAGAAACCTCTCCAGCAGGAAAAATACCCAAAGGTTTTCCATCACTTAAATGACGAAGAGTATCTTTTAACCCAATCACACTTGATCTAACATCCTTATTATTTTCAAAAGGATTTACAGGCATAATATAAGGTTTCAATGGTTCAATTCGATGCAACAAGAAATTAGCCACAATCTTAAAATTCGGATCGTGTTCTTGCATCAATTTTAATAAAAGAATACCGTCAATACCACCAAGAGGGTGATTTGATATCGTAATATATGGACCTTTTTTAGGTAATCTCTTTAATTCTTCAGGATCAATTTCAAATTCAATTTGAAATTCTTCTAAAATAGCATTTAAAAAATCTAAGTTTTCTAAATGCTTATTGCGGTCGTAAATTTTATTTAACGTTGTGATTTTAAGCGTTTTCATCAACAGCCAACCTGAAAATGTTCCTAAAAAACCATACTTATCTACGTTAATTGCCTTTGCTACTTCTTTCGCCGTTACTAACCCCATTAATATTCAAAATTAAGTAATACAAATATACTAAAAACTTCAGCTATTCTGTTTTATTTTACCAAAGAGGACCTAATAATAATAAAAATGGTTCTGTAAAACACATAAATAACTGATTAAAACAAAGATAACTTATTAAATAACAAGATATATTTTTTATATTTTTGAGCATTCAAACAAACAGTAAAACATGAAGATTATCTCTTATAATGTAAATGGAATACGTGCAGCCATAAAAAAAGGTTTTATCGACTGGATTCAAGAAGAAAATCCAGATGTAATTTGCCTTCAGGAAATCAAAGCAACAGAAGCTCAAATACCACAAGAAGAATTAACAGCAGCAGGCTACCCATTTCAATATTATTTTTCAGCAGAAAAAGCAGGTTATAGCGGTGTAGCAATCCTTTGTAAAGAACAACCAAATGCAATAGAATTTGGAACAGGAATAGAATATATGGACAAAGAAGGACGTAATCTACGCGTTGACTTTGATACTGTTTCTATCATGTCATTATACTTGCCATCTGCATCAAACATAGACCGTTTAGATTTCAAATACCAATATATGGACGACTTCTTTACTTATATAAATGAGTTGAGAAAAGAACTTCCAAACCTTGTGATTTGTGGAGATTACAATATATGTCACGAAGCAATTGATATTCACGACCCTGTGCGCAACGCAAAAGTATCTGGTTTCTTACCTGCAGAGCGTGAATGGATTGGTAAATTTATAGACAATGGTTTTATAGATAGCTTCCGAATGTTCAACAAAGAGCCTCATAACTACAGCTGGTGGACATACAGAGCAAACGCAAGAAACAACAATAAAGGTTGGCGTATTGATTATAATATGGTGTCAGCCCCCCTACAAGACCGTATTATTGATGCACGCATCTTACCAGATGTAAAACACTCAGACCACTGCCCTATCTTAGTAGAGCTAAAGTCTTAAACAACAAATAAAAACAAACTACAATATGATACTAAGAAAAATAGCCCTAAGTGTATTAGCCGTTACATTGCTTTCCTCTTGTGTTACAAGACGACTTTATAACGAGTTAGATGGTCAATACCAAGATGCTTTAAAAGAAAACGAACGTCTTAATTCAGACCTTGATATTTTAAATACATCAAACTCTGACTTAGAACAAATAAAAAAACAATTAGCAGACCAATTGCGCGAGTTACAACAAGAACGCAATAATTTAAATGCTGAAATTTCTGCTGCTCAAAACAAGTTAAAAGATTTGGAACAATCTTATACTAACTTAGAAAAGCACAGTGCAGAAAGTTTAAAAGCAGAAGCAGCAAGGTTAGCAAATGCTAAAACAGAATTAGAAGAAAAAGCTCGACGCGTAGCAGAGTTAGAAAGTATATTAGCAAGTAATGACAAACAAATGCGTGCTTTAAAAGATAACTTATCTAAAGCCCTAAACGCTTTTGAAGGACGAGGACTAACTATTGAACATAAAAATGGTAAAGTTTACGTTTCTATGGAGAACAAACTTTTGTTTAAATCAGGTAGTTGGACAGTAAACAATGAAGGAAAAGATGCTGTCGTTGAATTAGGAAAAGTATTAGCAGACAATCCAGACATTACTGTATTGATTGAAGGACATACAGATAACGACAAAATCTTAGGTAATTTAGGAGATGGTGTTAAAACTAACTGGGATTTATCTACAAAGCGTTCGTTAGCAATTGTTTCAATCCTTGAAGAAACACATGGAATAGACAAAAAGAATTTAACTGCAGCAGGAAGAAGTGAATTTGCCCCAATCGCAGATAATAAAACAGCTGAAGGAAAAGCAAAAAATAGAAGAATTGAAGTTATCTTAACTCCAAACTTAGATAAAATTAATGCAATGCTAAACCAACTATAAATAAGATAGCACACATTAAGACAGATAAAAAAAGATTAAGGAAACTTAATCTTTTTTTATGCTTTAACACGAAATATTTAGAGTTTATTAGAAAAATAAACAGATAAAAACCACTAAACTTGCAATAACCATTTATATTATTATATTCAAATAGCTTAATATTAAAATTTGCAACAAAAATGAAGATACCCTCTTTAGTTCCACATATCAATAACATTGTAGACCCATCTGATTTTAATGGTTTATACAATTGGTTTTATAGCCTATTAGATTTTCTACAAATGTCCGAATACGAAACCCATGTAGCTACAGCAGTGCTACTTTTAGTAGCCTTTACTATATGTATGCTGATTTTAGACTATGTATTGAAAAACATTTTTATCGTTATTGTCAAAAATTTCGCTGCAAAAAGTGAGACAAAATTTGATGATATTTTAGTAGATAATAAAGTGTTTCACAATTTCACACACTTAATTCCAATCTCCTTAGCAAAAATATTGTTTCCAATCTTTTTCAAAGGGTTTCCGAATCTAACAAGTTTTACAATTTCATTAACCAATATATTAGTCGTTATAGCCCTTACGCTATTAATGCGCTCTATATTGCGAAGTATAAGAGATTATTCTAAAACCAAACCAAAATTAGCAGATAAGCCAATCGATAGCTACTCTCAAGTAGGTACAATTATCTTATATACCTTTGCTTTTATATTCATATTCTCAACCATAACAGGGGTCAAATTAGGAACATTCTTTGCTTCTTTAGGAGCAGCTTCAGCAATTCTGATGTTGATTTTTAAGGACACTATCATGGGATTTGTAGCAAGTATTCAAGTATCTACAAATGATATGGTTCGAGTGGGAGATTGGATTGAAATGGCAAAGTTTGGAGCAGATGGTACAGTATTAGAGATAAACTTGAGTACTGTAAAAGTTCAGAACTTCGATAAAACAATTACTACGATTCCAACTTACCTTTTAATTAGTGATTCATTTAAGAACTACCGTGGAATGCAAAATTCAGGTGGGCGAAGAATAAAGCGTAGTATCAATATAAAAATGTCCTCTATTCGCTTTTTAGAAAAAGATGAAATAGAGAATTTAAAGAAAATTCAACTATTAGCACCATATATAGAAGAACGCCAAAAAGAAATTGAGGAGTATAATGAGAGTACACAAGCTGACCAATCAATGCCTGTAAATGGTAGAAAAATGACAAACATTGGTCTTTTTAGAGCGTACGTACTTCGCTATGCACAGCAAAATCCAAATATACACAAGGAGTTTTACTTGATGGTACGACACCTACAACCAACAGAACATGGGTTGCCTTTAGAATTATACATGTTTACCAATAGTACACTTTGGGTATTCTATGAAAACGTAATGGCAGACTTATTTGACCATATATTAGCCGCTGTAGATTATTTCCATTTAGAAATATTTGAATTACCATCGTCAGATGATGTAAGACAATTCATCAGTAACAGTACAGCTGAACAAAATAAATAATACAAAAAGAGGACTTTGTGAATTACAAAGTCCTCTTTTATTTATAAACCTAAACGTTCTATAATATCTTCAACTTGTTTTTCCGTTGAATTTAATTTCTCTTTACAGAAAACAATTAATTTAGAAGCTCTTTCCACCTTCTGAGCCAATTCATCCACCGTAACTTCATCATTCTTTAAGTTTTCTAAAATCTCTTCAAGCTCTAAAGCTGCGCTTTCGTAAGTAAGTTGTTCCATAATACTACCTCTTTAATGTTTCCTAAAGTAACTAAATATATTTTATTGAATACCATAATCTCTAACTCATCCCCTTGTTTCATTTCAGTATTATTGTTGATTGTTTTTCCATTTAACCGAACAATTGAAAATCCTTTTTTCAAGATAGATTCAAGGTCATATAACTGAGGAATTTCTTCCAAAGTACTCACTCTAATCTTTTCTCGATGTAAAAACCCTTTGGCGTGATAAGCAAGTTTTTCCTGAAGAACAAATAACTGATGCTTTTGACTATCCAACATCTGTTCGCCAAAAAAAGAAATCATTCTTCCTTCTTCTTTAATTATTTGATTTTGCTTACTAAGAATTGTTTTAGGTCGGAAAACAATTGCTTGTTTACTTACTTCTAAAAACGATTGTTCTTTATGCATTCTCTTTTTTACTTCACTAATCAGTCGATTAGAAACCGTATGCAATGCTCCTCGTTTTAAACGAGTAATAGCAAGAGCTTTTGACTTAATTTCTTTATCATGAACCTCTACAAAATGCTTATTCATTGTGATTTTCTGCTGATATACTTGCATAATCCCATCATACATGCGCGAAACACTTACTAAATAGTGATAAGCTTTCTCTACCATAAAAGCAGCTACAGCACTCGGTGTTTTAAAATACCTATTTGCAACAAAATCAGCTACCGTACTATCCGTTTCATGTCCAATTCCCGTTAGTACGGGTATATTCATCTTGGCTATTGTTTCTGCCAATGCATAATTATTAAAAACATCTAAGTCAAGAGCAGCACCACCTCCCCGAATTACAACAACAGCATCAAAGTTTTGTTCATTCACCGTTTTCAAGGCCTTTATGATAGACAAATAAGCATATTCACCTTGCACTTGACAATCAAAAGATGTAATATGAAAAGCAAATCCATACTCATTTTTATGCAATTGATTAACGAAATCGGCATGTCCTGCAGTTCTCTCTGAGCTAATCAAGGCAATTTTTTGGACAACCTTAGGCAATACAAACCTTGCATTTAATTCCAGCAAGCCATTATCTTTTAATCTTTTGAGATTTTCCTGCTTAATTCGCTCTACCTCCCCTAAAGAAAATGACAGGTCAACATCTAATATATTAACCGAAAGCCCATAAACAGTACTAAAAACAATCTCACAATAGCATAAAATTTCCGATCCATCTTTCAGAATCTCCTTAGCATTCTCTGCCAAGCGTTGTTTTATTTCAAAAGCATTTTTTTGCCAAATCGTAGCTCTACATTTTGCCAAAATAACACCCTCTTTATTTTCAACCAAATCCAAATAGACATGCCCTCTTCTATCCTCTTTAATTTGAGAAATCTCAACGCGAACCCAAAAAGCATTGCCCGCAATAACATCATCTACAATAGACTTGACTCTATTTAAGATGGTACTTAGGCTAAAAAACTTCTTTTCTTGATTCATTTGTGCACTTTCTTATGACTTGTAAGCAAAAATACAATCTTAAATACAATACGCCCATGAAGTATTGTTATAAAAATTAGCAAAATGCCCATCATCAAAAATCACATTTTGTGCTGTACTACTTTACACTCATCTATAGTCTATCTATATTATTTGTACAATGAATGTAAAAAACTGCATAGTTTCTATACATTGACTATACAACTACTATACATACACTATACATAGACTCCAATTTAAACCAGAGTCTCATTCATACAAAACGCAATCAAAAAATGCACAAAAAGTGTTAATAAGCACATCCGCAAGCGATAAATTATTTATATAGTCATATCTTTTTTATATTTGTTATCCATAAAAAAGATAAGTATGACTACAGTAAAAATTATAAATAAATCACAACATTCATTGCCTAATTACGAGACTACACAGTCGGCAGGGATGGATTTAAGAGCAAATTTAACGGAGCCTATCACTTTAGATTCACTTGAAAGAGCGATTGTACCAACAGGATTATTCATTGAATTACCAGAAGGATACGAAGCACAAATTAGACCAAGAAGTGGATTAGCAGCAAAAAAAGGTATCACACTATTAAATAGTCCTGGTACGATTGACGCTGATTATAGAGGAGAAATAGGTGTTATTGTAGTGAACCTATCAAAAGAGCCATTTGTAATCGAGAATGGAGAACGCATTGCACAAATGGTGATTTCTAAATTCGAACAAATCCAATGGCAAGCAGCAGAAGTTTTGAACGAAACAGAAAGAGGAGCTGGTGGTTTTGGTAGTACAGGAGTAAAATAAGTGAAGTAAATACAAAGAAATTAGAAAATGAAAATAATCGTGCCTATGGCTGGACGCGGGTCACGCTTACGTCCACACACATTAACGGTTCCAAAACCGTTAATTCCAATCGCAGGAAAACCAATTGTACATAGATTAGTAGAAGATATTGCTAAGGTTTTAAACGACGAAATCGACGAAATTGCATTCATCATCCATGAGAGTTTTGGTAAAAAAGTAGAAGAAGATTTAATTGCAATTGCTGAAAAATTGGGCTCTAAAGGAACTATATGTTACCAAAATGAAGCTTTAGGAACAGCTCACGCTATCCTTTGTGCAAAAGAAAGTATGCAAGGACCAATCGTAGTAGCTTATGCTGATACGTTGTTTAGAGCAGATTTCAATTTAAACAAAGAAGCTGACAGCGTTATTTGGGTAAAACAAGTAGAAGACCCAAGTGCTTTTGGTGTTGTACAACTTAACGACAAGAATGAAATTGTTGACTTCGTTGAAAAACCAAAAGAATTTGTTTCTGACTTAGCGATTATTGGAATTTACTACTTCAAAAGTGGAGAAGCTCTTCGCAAAGAATTAGAATTCTTACTTGATAACAACATCATCAAAGGTGGAGAATACCAATTAACTGATGCTTTAGAAAACATGAAGCAAAAAGGAATGTTGTTCGTTCCTGGTCAAGTTGATGAGTGGATGGACTGTGGTAACAAAGATGTAACTGTTGATACAAATACAAGAATGTTGAACTTCTTAGAGAAAGACAACGAAAACTTCGTAGCTGACAACGTTACTATTGAAAACAGTACAATCATCAGACCTTGTTATATTGGAAACAACGTAGTTTTGAAGAACGCTACAGTTGGACCAAACGTTTCATTAGGAGACAACTCAGTAGTGGAAGATTCTGCTATTCAAAATAGTCTTATCCAAACAAATGCTACTATTCGCAATGCGAAATTAGACAATGCAATGATTGGTAATTATGCTAAATATGATGGTAACCATACTAATATTAGTATTGGAGACTACTCTGTGTTAGACTAAAAATATTAAATCCGTTTTAAATTACTTTAAAACGGATTTTTTTTATCTATCTTGCTTCTCTATAAACAGACTATTGCAAGTATAGCTATGAAAAAGATACTATTCACATTTTTGTGTATTTCCCTACTTATTGGTTGTAAAAAGACGAAATCGGACTACATTTTAGACGAAAAAGACGCAACCAACTCTAAAACAGTATTGACTATACTGAATAACCACAATAAAAATATTTACGATTTTACAACATCTGCTATTCGCTCTTCTGCTTCATTTGAATCAGAAAAAGAATCGCGTAGATTCAATATGGATATCTTGATTGAAAAGGATAAACAGATACTTATCAATGTTCGTTTTTTAGGATTTCCGGTTGCCAAAGCACTTGTTACTCCAAATCAAGTTCAATACTACGAGAAGATAAATGGTGTTTACTTTGAAGGAGACTATAGTGTTTTAAGTAAATGGGTAGGAACAGATTTAGACTTTAACCGTTTTCAAAATCTATTACTTGGACAGGCGATAGACAACAAAAGCTTTCATAAGAAGCTTAATAGTACTATTGAAGATGGGCTACACAAACTGGAAACAGCCATAGAACAAGATATTCAATCAGCTTATTACTTTGAAGATAAGAGTGGTTTGCTGAAAAAAGAAGAAATCTCTGAAACATCAAATAATAGAAGTGTAACTATAAGTTATCCAAGTTATAAGAAGGTAGATAAGTTTACTACACCAACTGAAATTAATATACTCGCAAAACAAGAAAAAACCATACATTTGAACA
>JASLGC010000173.1 GCA_030150335.1 Flavobacterium sp. | reverse complement strand
GGTAATATGTTACCACATCCAGCTACCCTATTTGCAAGTTTTGCATTATTAGTTGTATTAGCTTCTTGGATAGCCAGTTTTTTTGATTTATCCGTTATTCACCCAGGTACACAAGAGGAGATTAAGTCTTTCAATCTTGTAAGTGCTGAAGGGTTACAAATGATACTTACCAAAATGGTAACCAACTTTACAGGGTTTGCTCCTTTGGGAACAGTACTTGTTTCGCTACTTGGTATTGGTATCGCAGAAGGTTCTGGACTAATCGGAACCGTATTAAAAAAGATTGTATTATCATCTCCTAAAAAACTATTGACTTTTGTTATTGTTTTTGCAGGAATTCTATCAAATACAGCAAGTGAAGTAGGTTATGTACTACTTGTACCTTTAGCAGCAGTTATATTCTTAGCAGCAGGACGTCACCCTATCGCAGGACTTGCAGCAGCTTTTGCAGGGGTTTCAGGAGGATATAGTGCTAACTTATTATTAGGAACTATTGACCCTCTATTAGCAGGACTTTCTGAAGAAGCAGCGCGTATCATGATTCCTGATTACGTTGTAAACCCAGCAGCTAACTATTACTTTATGTTTGTTTCTACATTTGTTATTGCCATTCTTGGTACATGGGTAACAGAGAAAATCGTAGTCCCAAGACTTGGAACGTACGAAGGAGATGAAAAAGCAATCAGCATTGACGCTTTAACGAAAGACGAGAAAAAAGGATTATTATACGCAGGTATAGCAGCCCTTGCCTTTACAGCTTTTGTATTAGGAGGACTAATTCCAGAACAAGGATATTTAAGAGGTGAAAATGGTTCGATTTTAAAATCGCCATTTATGTCTGGTATTGTAGCTTTACTATTCATTGGTTCTGCCGTAGCCGGTATCGCTTATGGAATTGGAGCAAAAACAATTAAAAACGATTCAGACGTAATGAAGGGAATGTCTAAAGCAATGGAAACCTTAGGTTCTTATATTGTATTAGTATTCTTTGCAGCACAGTTCGTAGCTTATTTCAACTGGACCAACTTGGGGATAATATTCGCCATTGAAGGAGCAGGAACGTTACAGAAATCAGGATTAGGTCCTATTCCATTGATGCTATCATTTGTAGTAGTTTCTGCATTAATCAACCTTATCATGGGAAGTGCTTCTGCTAAATGGGCAATTATGGCACCTGTATTTATCCCAATGTTTATGCTATTAGGATACTCACCAGAATTTGTACAAGTAGCTTATAGAATTGGAGATAGTGTCACCAATATCATATCTCCTATGATGAGTTACTTCGCACTAATTGTTGCCTTCATGCAACGCTATGATAAAAAAGCAGGAATTGGTACAATTGTATCAACGATGCTACCTTATACCATCGTCTTCTTTATCGGTTGGTCTATCCTTTTAATCATTTGGATTCTTATAGGATTACCGATAGGACCAGGCGCACAATTACACGTTACAGTCTAAATACGACGAAAGATGCTATTTATAGCATCTTTTTTTTGCTTTAAACCTACGTAAAACTCAAAAAACACAGCCAATAAAAAGTTAAAAATAAAACTAAATAAACATCAACAAAACAAACTAAACAACTAACATACATTGCCTTGAAACAAACAAAAATTAAGCTATAAGAGAAAACTTTAGTACAATAAATAATAACTATCAATTAGAATCACCACCCTATATTTTTAGACTACTTTCGCAAATTCGTTTCTAAAAATAAAGTATGTCAAACAACAAACCGAATAGTTTTTTATTCCTTGTTTACTTAGCAGGACTAAGTATAATCGGCTTTTTAGCCACAGATATGTACTTACCTGCATTTGATAAAATGCGTATAGACTTAGGTACAACTAAAAGCAACATCAGCTTGAGTTTAAGCCTTTTCTTAGGTGGATACGCAATCGCCCAATTACTTTGGGGACCTATCTCAGAAAAATTAGGTAAGCCTAAGACCATTCTTATCGGATTGAGCATCTTTACGGCTTCTTCATTAATTATATTTTTCACAGAAAGTGTTGCTGTATTATTAGCACTAAGATTAGTACAAGCAATTGGAGTATGTGCAGCTGCTGTTACTTGGCAAACCTTGGTTATTGAAAAATACCCAGCTGAAGAAACAAACAAAGTATTTGCTTCTATCATGCCATTAGTAGCATTATCTCCAGCACTTGCTCCCCTATTAGGTGTTTATTTATTAAACCAATTTGGATGGCGTTCTATCTTCATCAGCCTTGCTGTTATTTCAATTTTATTAATTGCTTACACATTTACAGTAACTGACGACAGAAAAAAAGAAGACAAAATAGTAGATTCCTCAGAAAACAAAAGCTACTTCTCTCTATTAAAATCAAAGAAATACGTAGGTAACGTATTAATCTACGCTATCTGTTCAGGTGCTTTCTTTGCTTGGTTAACAGGATCTCCTTTCTTTTTAAAAGAATTAGGCTACACAGAAAGTCAAATCGGTTTAAGCTTTGTACCGCAAACAATCTCTTTCTTAATCGGAGGATACGGATACCGTTTTATATCACACAAAGTTGAAAGTTATAAAATCATGCCGTACACTATTGCCTTATATTCAATCGGTGCAATCTCATTATATTTACTATCAGTATTCACTGTACCATCGTTAACGACGTTATTAATTCCATTCTGTTTAATGGCATTGACAAACGGAGCTAACTATCCAATCGTAGTTGCTGAAGCATTAAAATCATTTCCTAACAACACAGGAAAAGCAGCAGCATTACAAAATACAATCCAACTTGGTGTGTGTTTCATCACAAGTGCAATTGTATCTATCTTTACACAAAATCCTTTATTAACTACAACAATAGTAATGGCGTGTACTGTACCATTCATGTATTTAGGATTCAAACTAAGTAGAAAATAACACAAAATACTATATCATAGCAAGAGGAGTCATAATTGACTCCTTTTTTTATGTCTAATTACCACACCTGTCAAACTGATTGCATTTCTCCCATAATCGCATCAACAGAAATTATACAGACAAAACCAAAACATATTCCCCCCACAATTACACATAACAACTCAACAGCCATAGATACACTATTTAAAACAACTTACTCCACGCAATCAACGAAGTACCCCCATATACAAATAACATTCAATCAAGAGCGTATAAAGCATAAAAAAAGGGAACCCGATATGGATTCCCTTTTATATATACTTATAATCTTCTAACTATTCATTAGATACATCAACAGTAGTTTGCTCAGCAATTTGCTTGTAAGTACCGTTTTCTAATTTCTCACGAATTCCTTCATAAGCAGATAAAGTCTCAGCAATATCTTCTTTTGTGTGAGTTGCAGTAGGGATCATTCTCAATAAGATGATTCCTTTAGGAATTACTGGATATACAACAATAGATAAGAAAATGCTATAGTTTTCACGTAAGTCATTTACCATTACCATTGCTTCTGGAATACTTCCTTCTAAATAAACAGGAGTAACACAAGTATTAGTATCACCAATATTGAATCCTCTTTCTTTTAATCCATTTTGAAGTAAGTTTACATTCTCCCATAATTTATTTTTCAACTCTGGGTTAGAACGCAATAAATCCAAACGTTTCAATGCTCCTTTTGTAAAAATCATTGGCAATGATTTAGCGAACATTTGAGAACGTAAGTTGTATTTTAAATAATCAATAATATCTTGATCTGCAGCTACGAAAGCTCCGATTGATGCCATTGACTTAGCAAAAGTAGAGAAGTAAACATCAATACCATCTTGACATCCTTGCTCTTCACCTGCTCCAGCTCCTGTTGCACCTAAAGTACCAAAACCATGAGCATCATCAACTAATAAACGGAAATTGTACTTTTCTTTTAAAGCAACAATCTCTTTTAATTTACCTTGCTGACCTCTCATACCGAATACACCTTCAGTGATCACTAAGATCCCTCCTCCAGTAGTTTCAGCCATTTTAGTAGCTCTATCTAAGTTCTTTTCTAAACTCTCAATGTCGTTATGTTTATACGTAAAACGTTTTCCCATATGTAAACGAACACCGTCAATGATACATGCGTGAGAATCTACGTCATACACAATAACGTCATTTTTAGTAACCAATGCGTCGATGATAGACACCATACCTTGGTAACCAAAATTTAATAAATAAGCAGCTTCTTTCTTAACGAATGCAGCCAACTCATTTTGTAATTGTTCGTGCATAGAAGTATGTCCAGACATCATACGAGCACCCATTGGGTATGCTGCTCCATATTCTGCCGCCGCTTCTGCATCTACTTTTCTTACTTCTGGGTGATTAGATAAACCTAAATAATCATTGATACTCCAGTTAATAACTTCTTTTCCATGAAACATCATACGATTTGACAAAGGCCCTTCTAACTTAGGAAAAACATAATATCCCTCTGCTTGTGAAGCCCATTTTCCTAAAGGCCCTTTATTTTTCTGTATTCTGTCAAATAAATCGTTTACCATAATATAACTATGTTTAAAAAAACAAATGCAAAATTAATGATATTTTGTATGCTTTCATAATAATTACAAAACTATTTGATACCAAACACCTTTAACTTCACTTATAAAAAAAATGTTTTTAATATAATAATACAATCTAAAAATGCGAACATCAAGTATTTTATCTTGCATTTTATATCATAATAAGCAAGAATAAAAAAGGAAACCTTTCAAATTGAAAGGTTTCCTTTTTTATTCTTAATACAATGCTGGATATAAACTTGGATTTACCTCGTTCATTATTGCATAAATTTTTTCAAATACATCCTCAGCTGATGGTTTTGAGAAGTAATCTCCATCAGTTCCATAAGCTGGTCTATGTGCTTTAGCAGTTAACGTTTGTGGCTCGCTATCTAAATGGCGATACCCTTTTTGTTCTTCTAAAACTTTTTGAAGTATATAAGCTGATGCTCCTCCTGGTACGTCTTCGTCAACAACTAACAAGCGGTTTGTCTTTGCTAAGCTATTTACAATGTCGTGATTAACATCAAATGGCAATAAAGATTGTGCATCTATAATTTCAATGTCAATTCCTACCTCTAACAATTCTTGAGCTGCTTGCTCCACAATTCTCAAAGTAGATCCATAAGAAACTACAGTTATATCCTTTCCTTCTTTAATCGTTTCTACTACTCCAATAGGAGTTTTGAACTCACCTAAATTAGCCGGCATCTTCTCTTTCAATCGGTATCCATTCAGACACTCAATTAATAACGCAGGCTCATCACTTTCCATTAATGTATTATAGAAACCTGCCGCCTTAGTCATATTACGAGGTACCAGTACGTGCATTCCTCTAATTGCGTTAATGATCATTCCCATTGGAGAACCTGAATGCCAAATTCCCTCTAAACGGTGACCACGTGTTCTTACAATTAAAGGTGCTTTTTGACGACCTACAGTTCTGTACTGTAACGTAGCCAAATCATCACTCATAATTTGAATCGCATACAATAAGTAATCTAAGTATTGAATCTCCGCAATCGGGCGCAAACCTCTCATTGCCATACCAATCCCTTGTCCTAAAATTGTAGCCTCGCGAATACCTGTATCCGCTACTCTATTCAATCCGTGTTTCTCTTGTAGTCCTTCTAACCCTTGGTTAACGTCACCGATATTACCAGCATCCTCACCAAAAATCATTACATTCTTGTGTTTACCTAAAATGTAATCGAAGTTTTCTTTTAAGATTAAACGCGCATCTACCTCCTCTGATGTTTCGTCAAAAACAGGCAATACTTCATTAACTAATTCAGCTTTATATGCTGTTTCAGACATTAGGTGCGAGCTATATCTTCCTTGATTTACTTCAAAGTAATTTTCGATAAACTGAACTAAAGATCCTTTGCCAGACTCTTTAACTACCATACGCAACGCTTTACGCGCTAACGTAATAATATCCTTGCGGATTGGCTCTTTTATCGATGCTAAATCATTAGCATACTTTTCTAAGAAAACTCTATTTGGACTTGATGCTGCAACTGTGTTCAACACAGCAACCAACTCATCTCTTTCTGCTAAAATTGGATCTAAGTAAGATTTCCATGCAGCTTTTTTACCATCAAGAACCTCTTTTTTCAATTGTTTATCTAATTCTTCAAGCTCCTCTTCTGTCGCTAATTCTGAACTGATAATCCAATTTCTAAACTGTACAATACAGTCTTTTTGTGCTTCCCACTCCAAACGCTCTTTACTTTTGTATCTCTCATGAGATCCTGAAGTTGAGTGCCCTTGTGGTTGCGTTAATTCTTGAACGTGAATTAAAACAGGGATGTGCTCTTCTCTTGCAATTTTTGAAGCTTTCGCATACGTCTCAATTAAAGCAACATAATCCCAACCGTTTACTCTTAAGATTTCGTAACCGTTTCCTTTATCATCACGCTGAAATCCTTTTAAGATTTCAGAGATATTCTCTTTTGTAGTTTGGTACTTCGCATGAACAGAGATTCCATAATTGTCATCCCACACACTCATTACCATTGGTACTTGCAATACACCAGCAGCATTGATTGTTTCAAAAAACAACCCTTCCGATGTAGAAGCATTACCAATTGTTCCCCAAGCTACTTCATTTCCTTTCACTGAGAATTTCCCTTCAGCATCTGCCTCAGCAAATTCTCTATAGTATTTTGAAGCTTGTGCTAACCCTAACAATCTTGGCATTTGCCCAGCAGTAGGAGAAATATCCGCACTTGAGTTTTTTTGATCTACTAATCTATTCCAGTTTCCATTCTCATCCACACTATGTGTAGCAAAATGGCCTCCCATTTGACGTCCTCCAGACATAGGATCATACGCTAAATCAGCATGTCCAAAAAGTCCTGCAAAAAACTGCTCAACTGTCAACTCTCCTATTGCCATCATAAAAGTCTGATCGCGATAGTAACCTGATCTAAAATCACCGTTTTGAAAAGCTTTAGCTAATGCCAACTGTGGCACTTCTTTTCCATCACCAAAAATTCCAAACTTCGCTTTTCCAGTAAGAACTTCACGTCTACCAAGTAAACTACATTCTCTACTTAACTTAGCAATTTTATAATCTTGAATTACCTCCTTCTTAAAATCTTCATAAGAAAGAGCCATATTTGTTTCTTTTTGACTCATCGTAAAAATGTACTAATTTACCGGATACGAATATAAAATAATATCGATAAAAAAGCTAATTTATACCACTACATTATTGCCAAATAATACATAGCTCAATTATTATTTTAATAATCAACTATACTTTTAATTATCAAAAACAAAATATTTCGTTAAATCACTATTTATAGATTATTGATATGATAATCGGATATCAACGAAAAAACCCGTCATAAGACGGGTTTTAATTCATAGAAGCGTCTTTAAATGACACTTATTTATTACTCAATAACAGTCAAAATAGACTCTAATGAGAAACGTACTTTTTTCATTGGAGCTAACCAATCATTTTCATGATCTCTCTCTCCCAATGCTAAGATAGTAACACTTTTCAATCCTTTTGCCGTAAGCCCTAACACCTC
>JASLGC010000169.1 GCA_030150335.1 Flavobacterium sp. | reverse complement strand
GACGGTAAAGGCAAAAAGGTAAGAAGTAAAAAGCAAAATGCAGGTGTTGACTTAACAGCAATGGTGGATTTAGCATTCTTATTGATTACGTTCTTTATGTTGACAACATCAATGAATAAACCGCAGTCTATGAATCTTGCTATGCCTGATAAGGATAAAGATGAATTGCAAGATGAAGATAGTAAAACAAAAGTCGATGAGAATCGTACAATGACTGTTTTATTAGGTGCGGATAACAAGTTGAAGTGGTACATGGGGATGCCTCACGAACCACTTGAAGGACCAACAGAATCTACTTATGGTCAAGCAGGAATAAGACAAGTTATTTTAGAACACAATAAAAAAGCTTTAGCTTATTCTCAAGATCCAGAAAAAGGACTGATTGTTATTATTAGAGCGAGTGAGAAATCTACTTACCGTAATCTTGTTGATATATTAGATGAGATGGCAATTACAGGAACTAAAGCCTATGCTATCGTTGATATTACACCTCAAGATTTGGAGTTTTTAGGAGAGAAATAGTTAACGTCTTATTGAATAAAAAAAGAAATTATGTCAAAATTAAATATCTTTAAAAAAGATTGGATTGATATTGTATTCGAAGGACGTAACAAATCTTACGGAGCTTATCAATTAAGATCTGAAAATCCAAAGGTTACAACTCTTGCTTTATTTGCTGGTATGGCAATGTTCGGATTAGCTATCGCTTCTCCAATGCTTATCGCAATGGCAAAAGGTACTTTTGGTGTGAAAGAAAAAAAGGTGATTGATCAGGTAATCGAAGTTGTGGATATTAACTTACCACCGCCGATTGAAGAGTTACCACCTCCACCACCAGTGGAAGAAACTCCACCGCCACCACCGCCACCAGCGGAGTCAACTAAGTCGGTGAATGATCAAAAGAAATTTGTTGAACCTGAGATCGCTAAGAAAGAAGAGGTAAAAGAAGAAATCGCTAAACAAGAGGATTTTAAAGATGCTGACCCTGGAACAAAAGATCAAAAGGGAGACAAAGAAAAAGGTGATATTAAAACTGGTGAAAAAACAGGTGAAGCTGACAAAGGAAAAGGTTCTGGAGACGGAGATGGAGACTCAAATGAGGTTTTCGTAGCTGTACAGGTTAGAGCTGAGTATCCTGGAGGTATGGCTGCTTTTAACAAACAGTTTATTAGTAGATTTAGAACACCAGATATTGATTCAGGTGTTAAGAGAATCCAAGTTATTGTTCAGTTTATTGTAGAAAAAGACGGATCTTTAACAGATATTAAAGTAGCACGTGACCCTGGTTATGGTGCTGGTAAAGAAGCTGTGAGAGTATTGAAGTCTATGCCTAAATGGAAGCCTGCAATTCAAAACAATAGAACAGTACGTTCTCAATTTACATTACCAATTACTATCCAAGTACAATAGTATGTTGAATAATAAATTCAAACAGAAATCGCTGATTCAGCGATTTCTGTTCATTTTAGGACTATCCTTCTTTTTAATTTATTTAGGATTAGGGATTATGTTCTTAGTGTGGAAGGATATGCCAATCGCATTGGAATATACCAATCGTATATGGTTTGGTGTATTGCTTATCGTTTACGCTGTATTTCGATTCATTCGATTATGGCAGAAAGAAGATTAAATGAAGCTACGTATCTACGTAGCTTTTTTTGTTTCTAATGGTTTGGATAGCTTGTGTTAATTAATCAATAAGATTTAAATTATAGATATGAATGAGATTTAGTACTTTCTATTGTTAGATGTTCCTTTAATTTTTTATCTTTAGGGAATAACAATTATTATAATAAGTTCTTATCTAATGAGAAAAAATGGTTTGAGATTATTGTGCTTTGGAGCACTATTATCTTTTGTGAGTTTATCGCTGATTCAATGTAAAAAGAAGGCTGACGTCATTGTCAAGGAGGAAATAGATTTTAGTATTTTAGAGGAAACACCTGTTTCTGGACAGACTAATATATTAGTAGATGAGTCTATCTTTCCAATTGTGAATGATGTTAACGAAATCTTTATGTATGAATATGATCGTATAAAGATTAACTTAGTAAAGCATACAGAACAAGAGATTTTGAATTTATTATTAAATGACTCTATTCGTATTGCAGTGTTACCTCGCGAATTAAACGAAAAAGAACTTGAATTGTTTAAAGGTCGTGTAACACCCAAAATGACTCACTTTGCATCTGATGCTATCGTGTTTGTTACCAATAAAGCATATAACGATAGTGTTATCGATTACAATAATGTTATTAAAAACCTACAAAACAAAACTGTAGAAGTTGAAGATAAAAAGATACTTGTATTTGATAATATTAATTCGAGTGTATCAGCAGCTTTCCGTAAAGAAGCTGGTGTTGCTGAGTTTCCTGAAGATTATGCTTATTACCTGAAAGATACTGAAGCTGTAATTGAGTACGTAAGTAAAAATAAAAATGCTATTGGAGTAATTGGATTGAATTGGTTAGTACAACCAACAGCAGCTACTGAAAAATTGTTGCAAGATGTAAAAGTATTAGCAGTTAAGAATTACGAAGACGGAAAGTATTATAAGGCAACCCAGAATAATATTGCAGAAGGGACATACCCATTAATCCGTAAAGATTATGTGATAGATATCCAAGGTAAATCTGGATTAGGTGTTGGGTTTGCTTCGTATATAGCGGGATATAAAGGACAGCGAATAGTTTTAAAATCGGGATTAGTACCTTTTAAAGTTCCTCCAAGAGAGCTAAATGTTCGCAAAGAGATTTAGAATTATCTATTAAACCACCATATCATGATTATGAATAAAAAAATGGTCTTGTCATTAGTGGCAGCAGGAATAGTTAGTAGCTCTATGACTGCACAAGATTTGGAGACCGCAAAAAAAGCTATACAAGATGAGCAATTGGATAAGGCAAAAGCAATCTTACGTTCATTAGTTAATGATAAACCAAACGATGGTAAGAATTACTATTATTTGGGAGATGTTTTTTTAATGGAAGAACAAGCAGATTCAGCTCGTTATTTTTTTGAAAAAGGGATCTCAGTTAAAAGCAAAGGTTTCTTAAACAATATTGGTTTAGGACAATTAGCTTTAGAAGCAAATGATGTTACTAAAGCTAAAGAGTATTTGAATAAAGCATTATCTGAGATTCGTAAGAAGGATTACGACGAACAGTTGTTAGTTGCTAATGCATACTTGTCATCTGTTAATAGTTTGCCTCAAGAAGCGCAAGCAATTGCATCAGATATTATTGAGAAAGACTATACAATTGCAGAAGCACATAACGTCTTAGGTAAGGCATGTATGGAGCAAAAGAATTTCAAT
>JASLGC010000171.1 GCA_030150335.1 Flavobacterium sp. | reverse complement strand
AAAGGAAGTTACGAGGCTGTTGGATATAATGAACTGTGGAATTTGTCCCAAGTGAGTATCCCGATTACGGTGCAATACATATCTTCTGGTGTTACCAGTTTTTATGCACGGACAGGTATTTCGCTTGGGTTGACCATGAATAGTAAAGCAGATTTACAATGGAAAGGATTGGAAACGCAAGTTGAAAATGCTAATAGATTAAGGTTAGATAATTATATTGGTAATACTTCACAAAGGCACAAGATAGATTTAGAGAAGCGCTTAGCATGGGTAGGTGAAATAGGTGTTAAACACGAGTTGGCATATAACCAAAATATTTACGTTGGAATATATTTTGACTATGGTTTAAATAATATAGCGAAGAATGTTTCGGGTACTAAGGATAGATTATTGATGCTTAACCAAAGTGCAGAAAATTCTTTAGAGATGAATAGTATGCTTGAATCAAGTGGAACAAAATTATCAGTAAAGACTTATATGATAGGACTTAAAGTTGCTTATGGATTTAAGTGGTAGATAAAATTTCAAATAATAGCTACTAATAAAAAAGCCACTCAATAGAGTGGCTTTTTTGTGCTTTATGCTTTTACTGGATGTTCTTTTTTCAAGTAACATAACAAGTATAAAAGGTGACAAGCTAATAATGAATAACCAGTTAAAACCATGATGTCAATTGGAATTAAGTTGGTTATTGCTGATATAATAAACGTAAGTAATAATTGTAATGAACCTAATAAAGCAGAAGCAGAACCACTATTAGTAGTGAATGGCGCTAAAGCTAACTTAGTTGTTGTTGGGAATAATACCCCTAATGTCAGTACGATAAAGAATAATGGAATTAATAATTCTACAATAGGCATTTGCATAATGCACATTACTAAAAAGATTGCACTTACAACAATACCAAAGAAGATAGTGTATTTCACAATTTGCTCCACAGTCCACCATCTTGATAATACAGAGTTTGCTAACCATGCTCCAGCTACTAAACCAATTGCATTAAAAGCAAATATAGTACTGAACATACTTGATGATAATCCACCGTAATCCATGATGATAGAAGGTGCGTTAGCTAAGTAAATCATTAAGATACTATACGTTAAACTTCCGATTAATGTATATTTAACGAAAACGTTGTTCTGAATAATCTCCTTAAAGTCTGCCATGATATTCGTTGCTTTTTTCTCTGTTTTTACCATTGTTTCAGGCATAAAGAAAATAACTGCAAGCAAACAAACCATACCTATAATGAATAAAGTTACAAAGGCTGATTGCCACTCGAAATGACGAATTAGGAAGTTACCAAACACAGGACCAATAATTGGAGCAATACCAGCAATAATCGCTAATAAAGAGAATATTTGCATACTTCTATCCGTGTCGAAATATTCATTAACTACTGCTCTGGCAATAACAACACCAGCACATCCAGCAAATGCTTGAAAGAATCGTGCGATAAGGAACTGTTCAATCGTTTGTGAATAAATACAAGCAACTGTGGCAAGGATAAATATTACTAAGGAAATGATAGTTGGCATCTTACGACCGTACTTATCAGAGATGATTCCCCAAAATAGCTGACCTGCAGCAAAACCTCCTAAGAAGGTAGAAATAGACATTTGAACTGACTTCATATCAGTTTTAAATGTTTCCGCAATTTTTAGGAAACCAGGCAAGTACAAGTCGATACTAAACGGCTCTAAAGCAGAAAGTAGTGATAGTATGATAACCACCACAAGTTGAGTTCTTGTTAAATTCTTCATGTTGATGTTTAAAGTCGGCAAATGTACATGCTTACATTTGCTTACTCCTTACGATAAATGGAACTCAACTTGGACTTTTTTCACATTTATACGAAATTCTATTGGGGTAACACCTGTGTGTTTTTTGAAAAAACGGTTGAAATAATTCACTTCACTAAACCCTAAATCTGCTGATATTTCAGATATATTTAAGTCCGAATAACCTATTAATCGCTTGGCTTCAAGCAATAAGCGGTTTTGTAAGTGCTGATTCAACGTAGCGTTAGTGGCATTCACTAATACCTCGTTCATACGCTTGACAGATAATGCGATTTTTTGCGCATAAAAATCGCTACTTCGCTCTTTTGTGTAGTTGTTTTCTATCAATTCAAGTAATTGAAATACGCGAGTATCTTTAGGAGAATACGCATCAGATAATCGCTCTAAATCTTGTATATGGATAAGAGAAAGTTCAAGGTACTTTTCTAACACTTCTGTTCGCTTTTGCCCATCCCATTCTAATGCTACTAAGTTTAATAGCGATTGAAAAAGAGAGACTTTGTCCTCTGATACGTGAAAATGTAGAGGAGGAGGAAGTTTAAAAGTATTTTCTTTAAGCTGATGATGGATAATGCGGTTAAAATAGTCTTTGTCAATAGCTAAGTAATATCCCTTTATTCCAGTAGGGTCAAAGAATTGTACTTGTCCTGGATAGACAATCCATATCTCTTGTGGTTTGATGGGATAGGTTTGAAAGTCTATTTGTTGTTGACTTTTCTCTACTTCTGTAAACCAGAATATCTGATAAAAGTTGTATTGATAATGGTAATCAAATTCAAACAATTCTGTTGTATCTTGAATAGAATATAGCTCGATTGGGATGTTTTTGTCAAACATTTGAACTTTGATAACCTTGTTTTTTGGCATTATTCTTTGTTTTTAGTGTTGTAAAAATACGATTTTTTAAAAGTTTTTTGACCTTGATTTTTAACCTACTTTTTTAAAATGCAAATGTTCTGCTAAGTACTTGTTAAAATAGGGGTTAAGGGCGATATTGAGATGAGGTGATTTCGTTGAATATTTAGAGGTTTTTAAAGGTGTTATTGATAGATTCTTTAAAAATAACTGCAAATTTATTAGTTGATTGTAAAAAATGTTTTCTACATTTGTTCAAGATGTTAAAGCAAGGCAATACATATAATTCAATTTCTACACCAACAATCTTCGTTGGTGGCATTGCTATTGTATCTACATCTTCATCGTCGTCATCGTCAACTTCTACCCCGTAAGGGGTATCATTTAACATATCGCCCATTTGGTGGTTGTTTGCATATATGTAAGCGGCCGGCATATCTTTTATCCTAATTCAACACAACACAAAATATAATTTACAATGAAAATAGTAAAATTCGGTGGGTCTTCTGTGGCCAATGCCGCGAATATACTGAGATGTATAGATATCGTTAAAAATAAAAAATCTCCAATAATTGTAGTCGTTTCTGCTTTAGGGGGAGTAACTGATTTGCTGCAATTAGCTGCTAATCAGGCTGCCAAAAAAGAGGAAGAATACCATGAGCACTACAAAGTTATCGCACATAGACACTTGGATATCGTTCGTGAATTGATTCCTGTAAATCAACAAGCGGGTATCTTGAGTAATATCTTATGCAAGTTGAACGAGCTTGAAACGCTGTTGCAAGGGGTGTTCTATTTAGGAGAATTATCATTGCAAACAAAAGATGTAATTATGTCTTTTGGAGAGCGTTTATCGTCTTTCTTAATCGGGGAAGTGCTTATTGCACAAGGGGAAAACTGTTGTTCTGTTAATTGTCGTGACTTGATTAAAACTAACAATCGCTTTGGAAAGGCGGCTGTTAATTTTGACGTTACAGACACTGTAATCAGACAGTATTTTGCTAAAAACGATTGTGATTATTACATCGTTCCTGGTTTTGTAGCAGAGTCGCAAGATAAGTTTATTACAACTTTAGGACGTGGTGGTTCTGATTATACAGCTGCTATTATCGCTGCTGCGTTAGACTTAGAAGAAGTGGAGATTTGGACTGATGTAAGTGGTATTTACACTGCTAATCCAAAGATGGTGAAACAAGCACAGGTGATTGAAAACATCAACTTCCAAGAGGCAATGGAGCTTTCTCATTTTGGTGCTAAAGTATTGTATCCATCGGCATTAGAGCCTATTTTACCTAAGAATATTACTATGCTTATCAAGAACACTTTTGACCCAGAGGCAAAGGGAAGTGTGGTGAGTAATAAAGTACACGATGAGGGATGTAACCCAATTCGCGGGATTAGTAACATTGACAAAATTGCTTTATTGACTTTAGAAGGGCCAGGGATGGTTGGTGTTGTAGGTATTGCAAGAAGGTTGTTTGAGGTGTTATCTCACAATGAAATCAATGTGATTTTCATCACACAAGCGTCTTCAGAACACTCAATTTGTTTTGCTATTGCTGAAGGAGATGCTGTAAGTGCGGAACGCTTGATTAACGAGGTATTCCAGTTTGAAATTCAACAAGGAAAAGTAAAACCAGTTACTGTAGAGTTTGACTTGTCTATCGTAGCAATTGTAGGTGAGAAAATGAAGAGACACCAAGGGCTAAGCGGTAAGATGTTTAGTGTGTTGGGACGTAATAATGTGAATATCTGTGCGATTGCACAAGGGGCTTCTGAGCGAAATATATCAGTGGTAATCCCTCATAAAGATGTAAAGAAAGCGTTGAATACACTGCATGAAGCATTCTTTGAAGAAGCGGTAGTTCAGTTGAACTTATTTGTAATGGGTGTTGGAAATGTAGGTGGTAAGTTCTTAGAACAAATTGAACATCAATATGCTTATTTGAAAAATAACCTGAAAATAAACGTTCGCGTGGTTGGTATGGCAAACTCTAAAAAGATGTTGTTCAACGAAGAGGGAATTGACTTAAATAATTATAAGGATGATTTAGCACAAGGGTTACCAGCAAGTCAAGAGGCATTTTTAGAGCAAATCAAAGCGTTGAACATGCGTAATAGTGTGTTTGTGGACAACACTGCGAATGCTGAGGTAGCGATGACTTATGCATCTTACTTGAAAAATAGTATTGCTGTGGTTACTTGTAATAAAGTAGCGTGTTCTTCTGACTATGCATATTATAAATTACTAAGAGATTTATCTCGTAAATACAACGCTCCTTTCTTATATGAAACTAACGTTGGTGCGGGATTACCAATTATAGATACATTGAAAAACTTAGTGGCATCTGGAGATAGAGTGAGAGAGATTCAAGCGGTTTTAAGTGGAAGTTTGAACTTTATCTTTAACAATTTTGATGGGAAGTTGCCATTTGACCAAATCGTACATCAAGCACAGGTAGAAGGATACACAGAGCCTAATCCGAAGATTGATTTAAGTGGAATTGACGTATTGCGCAAGTTGCTTATTTTGATGAGAGAGAGTGGTTATGTAGTTGAGGAGAAAGATATCGCAGTTGATTCTTTCTTGCCAGAAGCGTGTTTGAAAGCGGAAACAGTAGAGGATTTTTACAAATCAATGAAAGACAATGTTGCTCATTTTGAGGCGTTGTACAACAAAGCACAAGTGCAAGAGGCGCGTTTGAAGTTTGTAGCTACTTACAAAGATGGTAGTGCAAAAGTAGGGTTGCAATTCATTGGTAAAGAGCATCCTTTCTACAACTTGGAAGGGAAAGATAATATTGTATTGTTCTTTACAGACCGTTATCAAGAGCAACCTTTGTTAATTAAAGGTGCGGGAGCTGGTGCAGCAGTTACTGCTTCAGGAATTTTTGCAGATGTAATACGAATTGGAAATAAATTGAAGTAGTTATGGAAGTTATTAAAATATTTTGTCCGGCTACAATCGCCAACTTATCTTGTGGATTTGATGTGTTAGGGGTATGCTTAGACAGCGTAGGAGATGAGATGGTTATTGAAAAACGCGCAGAGAAAGGAATTAGAATTAAAGAGATAATCGGTGCAGATTTACCGCTTGCTGTTGAAGAGAACGTAGCTGGTGTTGCTGGATTGGCATTGTTGGAAAAGTTGCAGCCTGATTTCGGATTTGATATTACTATTTATAAGAATATTAAGGCAGGTAGTGGTATCGGAAGTAGTGCAGCAAGTGCTGCGGGTGCGGTGTATGGAATAAACGCTTTGTGTGGTTATCCATTGACTAACCTTGAATTAGTGGAATACGCTATGCAAGGAGAGGCATTGGCAAGTGGTGCTGCGCATGCGGATAATGTAGCCCCTGCTTTGTTGGGTGGTTTTGCGTTTATCCGTAGTTACGAGCCGTTGGATATCATTGCGATTGAAGCTCCTGAGGAGTTGTACGCTACGGTTATTCATCCGCAAATTGAGTTGAAAACAAAGGATTCTCGTTCGGTGTTGAAGCAAACTGTTTCATTGAGAAAAGCAGTGGTGCAATGTGGTAATCTTGGAGGACTTGTCAGTGGTTTGTTTTTAAAGGATTACGAATTGATAGGTCGTTCTTTGAATGATGAGTTTGTGGAACCAATGCGTTCGTTGCTTATTCCAAATTTTGATAAGTTGAAACAGGCGGCTTATGACAATGGTGCTTTAGGTGGTGGTATATCTGGTGCAGGACCTTCAGTTTTTGCGTTGTCAAGAGGTAGGGAAACAGCAGAGCGCGTAGCACAAGCAATGAGAGATATAGTTGCAGATGCTGATTATGAGAGTGAAATTCATATTTCGGCAATTAATCCAATTGGTATAAAAGAATTGAAATGAGATATTACAGTATAACAAATCCGGAGTTGCAAGCGTCTTTTAAAGAAGCTGCAATCAGTGGAATTGCTCCTGATAGAGGGTTGTATTTCCCGATGGAGATTCCTGCTTTAGACAAGGAGTTTATTGCGAATATTGAGAATTATAGCAATCACGAAATTGCTTATAAAGTTATCAAACCTTTCGTAGGGGATGAGATGAGTGATGAGGCATTGAAGGAGTTGGTGGCAGATACGCTTTGTTTTGACTTCCCAATTGTGGAGGTAGAGAAAGACGTGGCAAGTTTAGAGTTATACCACGGCCCAACTTTGGCGTTTAAGGATGTGGGGGCGCGTTTTATGTCGCGTTGCTTACAGGCGTTTACCAAAGAGGAAGATAAGAATATCACGGTGCTTGTAGCTACTTCTGGTGACACAGGAGGGGCTGTTGCAAACGGGTTCTATGGTGTTAATGGTGTTGAGGTGGTTATCCTTTATCCATCTGGAAAAGTGAGTAGCATTCAAGAGAAGCAATTGACTACGTTGGGTGGAAACATCCGCGCT
Source organism: Flavobacterium sp. (assembly GCA_030150335.1). Classification (GTDB taxonomy): domain Bacteria; phylum Bacteroidota; class Bacteroidia; order Flavobacteriales; family Flavobacteriaceae; genus Flavobacterium. The sequence continues at coordinate 78 of JASLGC010000171.1, read as the reverse complement.
GTAGAGGTAAACGGAAGTTTTGATGATTGTCAGGAGATGGTGAAAACAGCTTTCTTAGACCAAGATTTGAAGGAGTGT
>JASLGC010000168.1 GCA_030150335.1 Flavobacterium sp. | reverse complement strand
TCAAGAACATTTATTGATAAAATCCCTTTAGATGAGTTAATAATCGAAATTGACAGACACGTGTATACCCCTGAATTTACGGCTCTTGTGAAAGATTTTTATTTAAAAATGTAAAAAAAGTTTAAAAAACTTTGCTTTTATTAATTTATTTTTTTGATATTTGTTCCATAAAATAGAGATAAAAAGATATGAATTTAAGATTAACAAATATGCAAGCTATGATGATGTGGAGAAATCCGCAGGGCTTGTTATTTGCATAATCCAAAATATAAAATAACATTTGAAAGACCTTGTAAATTACAAGGGCTTTTTTTTTGAATTAATCCAAAAAGTATAAAATTAGAATAAATATAATACCATGATTTTCAATACTAACACAATGATGATTGCAATGATGATGATGAACATGATGATGTTAACGCCCCCCTATTGCCTAAAGTCACCGAGTTAGTATCGTTCAAATAGATAACAAAAACTTAGAGTCCTTTCGGCAATTGCTGAAAGGACTTTTTTTTTACAACAACATTTTTTAAAAATATATAAAACACAAGATTATGAGCAACTTCAATTTTTCAACTCAAGCATTACACGCAGGACATGATGTACAAGCAACAGCAGGAACAAGAGCTGTACCAATTTACCAAACATCTTCATACGTATTTGAAAATGCAGACCATGCAGCAGGAGCATTCAATTTATCAATCCCTGCTTACATTTACACAAGGTTAAATAATCCAACTAATGATATTCTTGAAAAAAGATTAGCTACCTTAGAAGGTGGTATTGGAGCGGTGGTTACATCATCAGGTGCAGCAGCAATTTCAACTGCCTTGCTTACTTTATTAAAAGCAGGAGACCACATCGTATCTTCAAACAGCTTGTACGGAGGAACATATAACTTATTCAATGTTACCTTACCTCGATTTGGAATCAACACTTCATTTGTAGATTCATCTGATGTAGAAAACTTCAGAAAAAATATTTTACCTAACACCAAAGCAATCTTCGTTGAAAGTTTAGGTAATCCAAAGCTTGACATTGTAGATATTCAAGCCGTTTCAAAAATTGCGAAGGAGTTTAAGATTCCATTGATTGTTGACAACACAGTTACTTCTCCTTCTTTACTAAGACCTATTGAACACGGAGCAAATATCGTAATTCACTCATTAACAAAATACATTAATGGCAACGGAACATCATTAGGAGGAGCGATTATTGACGCTGGAACTTTTGATTGGAGCAGTGGAAAATTTCCAGAATTTACAGAACCTTCTCCGGGATACCACGGATTAATCTATCACGAAGCACTTGGAAACGCAGCATTTATTGCAAAAGTAAGAGTAGAAGGATTAAGAGATTTAGGGGCAGCATTAAGTCCATTCAATGCTTTTCAAATTATTCAAGGTCTTGAAACACTTCCTATTCGAATTAAAAAACACAGTGAAAATGCACTTGAATTAGCTGAATGGTTAGAAAGCCAAGAAGAAGTAGCATGGGTAAACTATCCAGGATTAAAGTCAAGTCCATACCATGATTTAGCTAAGAAATATCTTCCAGAAGGACAAAGTGGTGTAGTTACATTCGGTTTGAAAAAGGGATTTGAAGCAGCGAAAAAAGTAGCAAACGAAACAGTGTTATTCTCTTTACTTGCCAACATCGGAGATACTAAATCTCTTATCATTCATCCTGCTTCAACTACACACCAACAATTAAGTGTAGCAGAACAAAAAGCAACAGGTGTTTCTCCTGATTTAATCAGATTATCCGTTGGTATTGAAAACATTGAAGATTTAAAAACTGATTTAAAGAACGTATTTAAAAATTTATAAAGATGAGCACCCAAACTGATATACTAAACAACATTCCTATTGACCCGCTAACAGGCGCTATTGCGGTTCCAATCTATCAAACATCAACATTTGCTCAAGAAGCGCCAGGTGAACACAAAGGTTTTGATTACACTCGCACTAATAATCCAACAAGACAAGTGCTTGAAAACTTAGTCGCTTCATTGGAAAACGGAGCTAAGGGGTTTGCTTTTGGAAGTGGATTAGCCGCAATAGATGCTGTATTCAAATCCCTTTCTTCTCGAGATGAAGTAATTGCAGTAGCAAATATATACGGAGGAACATACAGATTGTTGAATGATGTATATGCCAAGTTTGGGGTCAAAACAACTTATGTGGACACGACAAATGCACAGAATGTAAAAGACGCTATTACACCAAATACCAAAATCATTTGGATTGAAAGTCCAACAAACCCTACACTGCGTATTTCTGACATCCAAGCGATTGCCAAAATAGCAAAAGAAGAAAAAGTGTTACTCTGTGTTGATAATACGTTTGCAACACCAATCGCACAGAAACCACTTGACTTAGGAGCTGATATTGTAGTTCACAGTGCCACAAAATACATCGCAGGGCATTCGGATGTAGTCGCAGGATTGGTCATTACCAAAACAGATGAGTTAGGAAAAATAATCAAGTTTCACCAAAACTCAACAGGCGCTATTCTAAGTCCTTTTGATAGTTTTTTAACCATTCGTGGAATAGAAACCTTGCTGTTGAGATACAAAGGATATTCTGAAAATGCTCAAAAAATAGCGGAATACCTCAGCACACATCCCAAGATAAACAATATATACTATCCGGGATTATCAACACATGAAGGACATGAATTGGCTAAAAAACAACAGAAATACTTTGGGGGTGTTGTCAGTTTTGACTTAAAAGAAAACACAGAAACAGCTGCCTTGCAGTTCATCAAAAACCTCAAGCAATTTACCCTAACAGAAGGATTGGGAGGAATTAAAAGCTTGAGCAACTATCCCTATAAAATGTCACACGGCTCTGTTCCCATAGACATTAAAGAAAAAGCAGGAATTTCAAAAAGCTTAATCCGATTGTCAATTGGATTAGAAGAAACAGAAGATTTATTAAAAGATATAGAACAAGCATTAGCACAACTATAAAGACCCGTACACCATGAGTAGTTTAAAAGAGATAACAATAACGAATTACACATTGCCTAATGGCAGCACACAAGACTTTACCTTGACTTATCAAGTATTTGGTCAACCACTACACACCGCTCCAATTGTAGTTGTGAACCATGCACTAACAGGGAATAGTGAAGTTGCTGGCGAAAACGGTTGGTGGAAAAGTTTAGTAGGCACAAACCAAGTAATTGACTTGAATCGCTACACTGTTATAGCTTTTGATATACCTGGAAACGGATATAACCAAAACCCTTCACACCTCATCATCGATTATAAAGTAATCACTACGCAGGTAGTTGCCGATTTGTTTTGGAAAGCCCTACAAGCGATAGAAGTACAAAACTTATTTGCTGTAATCGGTGGAAGCTTAGGAGGTAGCATTGCTTGGGAAATGGCTTTGCTAAAACCAAATGCAATTGAACATTTAATTCCAATCGCTACAAGCTTAAGAGCGTCAGATTGGATAATCGGAAATGCCTTAGTACAAGATAGCATTTTATCCAATTCGGCAAATCCAATTGAAGATGCAAGAATGCACGCTATGCTTTTATATCGCACACCTGCATCACTTCAGTTGAAATTCAACAATCAGATAAAAGAACAAGAAGAGCAATTCGCTATTGAAAGTTGGCTAAAATATCACGGAAAAACATTGAATAGTCGCTTTGCCCTTCCTTCATACAAATTGATGAACCATCTATTAAAAACAATAGGTCATCACATAACAGAAGAAGCCTTAGAACAGTTTGCAAAAAAAAGCTCCACAAACATTCTAAGTATCGCCGTTGACAGTGACTATATGTTTACAAATACGGAACAAAAACAAATTGTAGAACGCATTAAAAAACACAAAAAGAATATAGCGTTCAAAGAGATTCAATCAGTTCATGGCCACGATGCCTTTTTGATAGAATACGAACAATTAAATCAATTATTAACAGACATATTTTAAATCAGCATAAAATGAAAGTATTAAAGTTTGGAGGGAAATCTCTCGCATCAGGTCAAGCTTTTGATAACGTAATTAATATTATAACAGATAAAGCAAATCAAGGAAGTATCGCTATTGTTGTATCCGCTATTGGCGATACAACAGATACGTTAGAAAACATATTAGAATTAGCAAAAACGCAACAAGATTATAAATCGGCGTTTGAGGATTTTAAAAATAGAGCTTATCACAAACAAGCAGATATAAAAACAGAGCTTGAGGTATTGAGCAAATTATATGGAGGTGTGTCTTTACTTGAAGATTACAATTTAAAAATTAAAGACCAAGTTCTGGCACAAGGAGAAGTTATCTCAAGTAAGATATTGACAAATCAGTTAGTAGATAGAGGGTTTAAAGCTATCGCAGTTGATACTCGTCAATTATTTACAACTGATAGCAACTTTGGAAGTGCACAAGCGAATGAAGAAATATCAAAAGAAAAAACACAGGCTTTTTTCAATACGATAGATAAAGATACAATTGCAGTAGTAACAGGGTTTATTGGTTCTAATGAAAAAGGAGAAACAACTACACTGGGACGAAACGGAAGTAACTACTCTGCTGCTTTGTTGGCAAACTTCATTGAAGCTGATGAATTGCAAAACTATACTCACGTAGATGGAATTTATACTGCTAATCCTGATTGGGTTAAAAATGCTCAAAAAATAGAAGAATTACACTTTGACGAGGCGAATGAGTTAGCCAACTTCGGTGCTTCTATTTTACATGCAAAAACGATATTACCACTTGTTGTAAACAATATCCCCTTGAGAATATTAAATACCCTGAACCCAAAAAGTACAGGAACTTTAATCTCTGGAAAAACAACAAAAAAAGGAATTAAGTCACTTTCTGTACAATCAGATGTTGCTTTAATTCAATTTGAAGGACGAGGATTATTGGGTATCGTAGGAGTTGATGCCAGAGTATTTACAGCAATGGCAAATGAAGAAATTAGTGTGGGTGTTATCTCACAAGGTTCTTCAGAAAGAGGATTAGGATTTATTGTAGAAGCAAAAGATGCTGAATTAGCTGCTGAAGCTTTGAGAAAAGAATTTCAAAATGACTTCTATACAAAAGATGTAAACCGTATTTCTATCGTTAAAGACATCGCTGTAATTTCAATCATTGGTCAAGATTTAAGCACTTTTGACAAACCTTATGCGGCATTAGTTAAGAACAAGATTGTTCCTATACTTTTCAACAATACAGTAACAGGTAAAAATGTGAGTTTAGTAGTTCGCAAGGACGAAGCTAAAAAGGCTCTTAATGTTATACACGGACAAATATTCGGTATTGCTAAAAAGATAAACATCGCAGTATTTGGACACGGATTAGTTGGAGGTACACTAATCGACCAAGTGTTACATTCTGCTGAGTCTATCGCTACAAAGAAGAATATTTCACTAAACATATTTGCTATTGGAAACTCTAAAAAAGTATTGTTGTCTGACAAAGGAATAACAGCAAACTGGAGAGAAGATGTTAAAAATGAAAGTGTCTCTTATACAATTAAAGATGTTGTTGCTTTTGCAAATCAAAATCACTTAGAAAACTTAATTGCTATAGACAACACCGCTTCGAGTGAATTTGTAAAAAACTACATCCCTTTAGTTGAAAATGGTTTTGACCTAATCTCATCTAACAAAATTGGGAATACTATTTCTTATGAGTTTTACAAACAACTACGTGATACTTTAAAGGCAAATCACAAAGAATATTTGTACGAAACAAACGTAGGTGCTGGACTACCGTTAATTGATACCATTAAGTTATTACACCTATCAGGAGAAAATATCACTAAGATAAAAGGAGTATTCTCTGGTAGTTTGAGTTATATATTCAACACATACTCTGTAGAAGACCGTCCATTTAATGCTGTATTAAAAGAAGCTATTGACAAAGGATTCACTGAGCCTGACCCAAGAGAAGATTTATCTGGAAATGATGTGGGTCGTAAGTTATTAATCTTAGCAAGAGAATTAGACCTGCAAAATGAGTTTGAAGAAATTAACATCCAAAACTTAATTCCAACAGACTTACAAGCAATTGACACCCCAACGTTCTTACAAAGTTTAGAGAAGCTAAATCCGTATTTCGATAAGGTTAAACAAGGACTTAAACCAGATACTGTATTGAGATATGTAGGAGAACTATCTGGCGACTTACAAAAAGACAAAGGTACATTAGAAACGAAATTAGTAGAAGTACCTACCAATTCTGCTTTAGGTCAATTAAAAGGTTCTGACAGTTTATTTGAAATCTACACAGAGAGCTATGGTGAAAACCCCATCATCATACAAGGTGCAGGTGCAGGAGCTTC
>JASLGC010000150.1 GCA_030150335.1 Flavobacterium sp. | reverse complement strand
ACCAAACTTTTCCATGGCTCCTTCAAAACTTCGAGAAACATTAACGGCAATAAATCCTCCTATCATTGCTAAAACTAACCATGGTAGTCTTGCTTTTGTAAGGGTTAGGATGCTATCGTTTGCTTCTACGTCTTGTGAAATACCAGCAGCTAATTGGTAATCTTTATCTGCTTCTTCTTTAATAACGTCAACAATATCGTCAATTGTAATACGACCTACTAAACGGCCCATCTCATCTACGACAGGTATTGCTTCTAAGTCGTACTTCTGCATTATACGCGCTACTTCAATGTCTTTCGTATCTACTTTTACAGAATCTACATTTCTAATATAGACATCACTAATGTGTGTAGTGGTTGATGTTGTAAGTAAATCTTTTAAAGATAGACGACCTTTTAAGCGGCCATCGTTGTCTAATACGTAAATAGAGTGTACACGGGATACGTGTTCTGCTTGTTTACGCATTTCTTTTACACAAGTTAATACTGACCAATTTTCATTTACAGAAACAAATTCTTTGGCCATTAATCCCCCTGCGGTATCTTCGTCGTAGCGTAATAATTCTACGATGTCTTTAGCGTGTTCTAAATCTTCAAGTTCCGAAAGAACCTCTTCTTTTCTATCTTCTGATAACTCTGAAATAATATCTGCAGCATCATCAGTGTCTAATTCATCTAATTCTTCTGCAATTTCTTTCGGTGAAAGTGATTTTAAAATCTTTTCACGTACATCTTCATCAAGTTCTAATAATATTTCCGCAGTTACTTCACTGTCTAATATGTCAAAAATATAAATGGCCTCCTCTGTAGAAAGCTCATTCATTATTTCTGCTATATCGGCATAGTGGAAATCTTTTAGTATATGAAGAAGCTCCTTCTCATTGTTTTCAGCAATTAAATCTTCAAATTGTTGGATAGATTCTTTACTGATTTTAAACTCCATTGGCTTCTATTTTTTGGGTAATCTCTATAAATTGTTCAAATCCTAATTGTTCTGGTCTTAGGCTAAATATCTCTTCTTCTCTTATTTCTTCAGCTAAGTTGAAGCTTTTAAGACTGTTTCTTAATGTTTTTCTTCTTTGGTTGAAGGCTGTTTTAACAACTGTAAAGAATAACTTTTCGTTACACGGTAAGCTGTAATTTTCTTTACGTCTCATTCGCATTACACCTGACTTTACTTTTGGTGGTGGATTGAATACGTGCTCTGATACGGTGAATAAGTATTCTACTTCATAGAATGCCTGTGTTAGTACAGATAAGATTCCGTAAGTTTTGCTTCCTTTCTTTTCACAGATTCTTTCAGCTACTTCCTTTTGAAACATTCCTGAAAATTCTGGAACGAAATCACGTAATTCTAATGCTCTAAATACAATTTGAGTTGAGATATTATATGGGAAGTTTCCTATTACAGCAAATGGTTCTTGTTTGAATGCAGTAACGATATCAAATTTTAAAAAATCTTGTGCAAAGATGTGGTCTCTTAATTTTGGATAATGTTGATGTAAATAGTCTACTGATTCAGTGTCAATTTCAACAACAAAGGTTTCGGTAGGCTTGTCTAAGATGTATTTAGTTAATACTCCCATTCCTGGACCTATCTCTAATACTTTCTTATACCCATCTAAGGTTAATGTATCTGCTATGCGTTTAGCTACACTTTCGTCAGTTAAAAAATGTTGACCTAAGTGTTTTTTTGCTCTTACTTTGTCCATCTACGTGTTGTTAATATTCACTGATTAATTCTAATTCTGTTTTAAAGGTAAGCATCAACTCACCAAATAACTTTCTTGACTCATTCTCAAAACGGTCAAAGTCTTCTTTGTAAAACTGCTCTAATAGCTCTTTACTTTTAGTTTCAAATTGAAGCGAATATGTTTGTCCTCCCATTTCTTCTTCAATCAACACTTTTACCATTCGTGCTTTGTCAAATTTGCCTGTTGCAAGAATTCCCGGTATGTATGTGTTGTTAATCCATTTCATCCATGTGTCATGGGCACTCTCGTGTATATTGATTGTTACATTATATATAATCATCGCTCTTCGTTTTGAATTAAGTAAAGATTTGCTTTGCAAAGATAAAAAAAGCACCAAATGTCTTTTTTCGGATTTGGTGCTTTTTTAGTTATAGTATTTATTTTATTTAGTCGATAATATCAAATCCTGTGTAAGGACGTAATGCTTCTGGTATTACAATTCCTTCTGGTGTTTGATAGTTTTCAAGTATTCCAGCTAATACACGTGGTAATGCTAATGAACTTCCGTTTAATGTGTGAGCTAATTGGTTTTTACCTTCTTTGTCTTTAAAACGTAGTTTTAATCTGTTAGCTTGGAAAGTTTCAAAGTTAGATACTGAACTAATCTCTAACCATCTGTCTTGTGCTGTAGAGAATACTTCGAAGTCATACGTTAATGAAGAAGTGAATCCCATATCTCCACCACATAATCTCAAGATTCTGTATGGTAATTTTAATTCATCTAAAATTCCCTTAACGTGCTCAACCATTCCGTCTAATGCTGTATATGAATTCTCAGGATGCTCAATTCTAACAATTTCTACTTTGTCAAATTGGTGTAAACGGTTTAAACCTCTTACGTGTGCTCCATAAGAACCTGCTTCTCTACGGAAACATGGTGTATATGCTGTACATTGAATTGGCAATTCACTTTCTTGTAAGATTACATCACGGAAAATGTTTGTAACTGGTACTTCTGCAGTTGGGATTAAGTATAAATCGTCTACTGTAGAGTGATACATTTGCCCTTCTTTGTCTGGCAATTGTCCTGTACCATATCCTGATGCTTCATTAATTAAGTGAGGAACTTGGTATTCTTTGTATCCTGCTGCTGTATTCTTGTCTAAAAAGTAAGAAATTAATGCTCTTTGTAAACGAGCTCCTTTACCTTTATATACAGGGAATCCTGCTCCTGTTATTTTATTACCTAATTCAAAATCGATAATATCATATTTTTTCGCTAATTCCCAGTGTGGTAATGCTCCTTCATGTAATGTCGGTACATCTCCTGCTTGGAATACGTTCAAGTTATCGTCTGCATCTTTTCCTGGAGGTACAATATCAGCTGGTACGTTTGGTAAAGTGTATAACTTCTCTGTTAACTCAGCAGAAATATTGTTTAATTCTTCAGTTAATTGTTTGCTTTGCTCACGTAAGTTTGATGTCTTTTCTTTGATAAGTTCTGCTTTTGCTTTCTCACCATTCTTCATCAACTCACCGATGCTTTTGGATAGCTTGTTAGATTCTGCTAATACAGTGTCTAATTCAACTTGTGTGCTTCTTCTTTTCTCATCTAATTCCAACACTTCGTTTAGCAAATCTGCAACATCAAGATTTCTTTTGGCTAAGCCTTTAACCACTTTCTCTTGATTCTCTCTAATAAAAGCTATCTGTAACATATTTTAAATATTAATTGATAAAGCAAAGTTAGAAAATACTTTTCTATTATAGCTTATTTTCTGTTCAGAGGTTTAATTTTTATACCATTTGTGGGGCAATTCTTTAAGTTTTACTCTTTAATGCTCTGCTTTAATCTTGTTTTGTGAAAAAAATAGTGCTCTTTATTTGTGTGAAATAATTGGTAAATAAGGAGCTCACTCAAAAAAAATGTGAAATACTAAAAGTAATCAGTTATTTTTGTCTCTTTATTTATAAGATTGTAATAAAACGAAATGGATATACTTATTAAATTATCTCAATTCTTATTGAGTTTGTCGCTGTTGATTATTTTACATGAGTTAGGGCATTTTATTCCTGCCAAACTTTTTAAAACACGTGTAGAAAAGTTTTACTTGTTTTTTGATATCAAGTTTTCTTTGTTTAAAAAGAAAATAGGGGATACTGTTTATGGAATTGGATGGCTTCCTTTAGGGGGATACGTGAAAATTGCCGGAATGGTTGATGAAAGCATGGATACTGAACAATTGCAAAGCGAACCTAAGCCTTGGGAATTTCGTTCTAAACCAGCTTGGCAAAGATTAATCATTATGTTAGGTGGAGTGTTTGTGAATTTTGTTTTAGCATTCATTATATATATAGGTATGGCTTATACGTATGGAGAATTGTTTATTTCTAATAAAGATATTCAACATGGGGTATGGGTTCAATCTCCTATTTTACAAGAAGCTGGACTGCATAGTGGTGATAAGGTAATTGCTGTGGACGGAAAGGAAATTGAAAAGTTCAATGATTTACCAGAAGCGATATTGTTAGGTAAGCAAATTGAAATTGAAAGAGAAGGGGTGAGTCAAACGGTAACTTTACCTGTGGATTTCTTAGGACAGGTTACTCAAAATAAAGGTTTTGGTTTTGTAGCTCTTCGTATTCCTTTTGTTGTAACTGGATTTGCTGAAGGTTCATCTAATGAGAATGCATTAGTAGCAAAAGACGTTGTTAAGAGTATAAATGGTGTTGATACGCCTTTTGTGGACATGGTAATGGGAACTCTTGACGAGAATAAAGGAAAAACTGTTCCTGCTGTTGTTGAAAGAGATGGAAAAGATGTGGATGTTAATCTTGTTATTGATAAGGAAGGAAAGTTGAATGTTATGTTTGCAGGTGGACTTCCATTGGATAATCTTCAAAAATTAGGATTATATACGATTAGTCAAGAAAAGTATTCTTTAATAGAATCTATTCCTGTTGGATTACAAAATGGGAAGGACCGTGTTGTTAGTTATTTTGCACAATTGAAGAAAATTGTACAACCTGAAACTGGTGCTTATAAAGGTTTAGGTGGTTTCATGGCTATCTATGATATCTTCCCTCAGGTGTGGAGCTGGCAAGTATTTTGGGGTATTACTGCAATGTTGTCAATTATGCTTGGTGTTATGAATTTATTGCCTATTCCTGCTCTTGATGGAGGACATGTTATATTTTTATTGTACGAAATGATCTCTGGTAGAAAGCCAAGTGATAAATTCCTTGAAAACGCTCAAATGGTTGGTTTCTTTATACTTATAGGTTTGTTGTTGTTTGCAAATGGTAATGATATTTACAAGGCAATTTTCGTTAAGTAAAAAAAAATAAAAAAATTGGTGCTTGTGTTTGCAGAATTGAAAAATCGTTCTATCTTTGCAACGCAATAAAGGTAATACATCACCTTCCTCCTTAGCTCAGTTGGTTAGAGCATCTGACTGTTAATCAGAGGGTCCTTGGTTCGAGCCCAAGAGGGGGAGCAGAGAAGCCAGTCGAAGACTGGCTTTTTTCTTATAACCGTTTTAGGTTGTGGAATTTTAAAAACAAGAATACAAGTAAAGTAATTTACTTTTTAAGGGGATTTGAAAAGCGATATCAGTCAATGGTATCGCTTTTCGTTTTTTAGGATATATTGTATCTAAAGGATAAAATATTTAAATTTTCTAAAATTGATATTTATGACTTGTCTAATAAGGGATCAAGCTCAAAAGTTGATTAAGTCGGTAAGTGTTGGTGCTGCGAATCGGGTTGTGATTGATGTGAAAGAATTAGCTAAGGGTATTTATTTAATGAAAATCGAAGTGGGAGGAGAGAAGGTTCGTTTGAAATTGGCTAAAAAGTAAAATTGTAATCTGGAGTAGATTCTTTTGAAGAATAGATAATATGAACGCTTAACATTATTGTTAGGCGTTTTTTTTTGTGTTTATTTTTCTTGTTAGAAGAAGTAGTATATTTCTGTTGCAGCTTTGTTGTTTTGTACAAACACCAATAGATGGAAAGTAGTCTAAGGCGCCTGTTGGTGTTTTCTGATATGGGATTTGATTGTAAATAA
>JASLGC010000122.1 GCA_030150335.1 Flavobacterium sp. | reverse complement strand
TTGGTCTTTTGGAAACTTCTTCCACTTACTAATAGCTAATAAAACAATTGCTTTAATAGTCATTGACCCAACTACAAGAGCAAGGATTACAAGTGGTTCTTTTACAATAATATCAAAGTTAATTGTAGAACCTACTGCAATAAAAAAGATACCGAGTAGAAGAGCTTTAAAAGGTTCGATATCACTCTCTAATTGATGTTTATATGGGTTATTAGCCAAAACAACACCAGCGATAAATGCTCCTAATGCAGGACTCAGTCCTACTTGTTGCATTAATAAAGACACCCCAATTACAAGTAGTAATGCAGAAGCGGTGTATATTTCTCTAATTTGTAAACGACCTACTGATCTAAAAAGAGGGTTTACAATATAGTTTCCAACAAGGAAAATAGTAGATATAGCTCCAAGAATAGCCAATGTTTTCATGAATACAGGAGCACCATCTAACCAAGTACCACCTGCGGCAGTTGTGATAGGTTCTCTTGTAGTAACCGCTAATAAAGGAATAATAGCCATCACAGGGATAACCATAATATCTTGGAAAAGTAATACGGCAAAACTTGATTTACCAGCATTAGATTTATTTAAACCACGCTCCGAAATGGTTTGTAGGATAATAGCGGTAGATGACATGGTAATTACAAAACCAATTGTAATAGAAGTACCTAAACTCAAGCCAAGCCCCCAGCGAGCAATAGCAGCAACGATAAGGGTAGTTCCCGCTGCTTGTGCAGTACCTAAACCAATAATTTCATTTCTAATTTTCCAGAATTCTTTAGGGTCTAATTCAAGTCCAACTAAGAATAACATCATTACAACTCCAAATTCAGTTGCGTGCATGATATCAGCACCATCTTGTCCAACGAAACCTAAAGCAAAAGGACCAATTAATACCCCTGCAAATAGGTATCCTAAAACGGACCCCATACCTAATTTCTTCGAAATAAGCACACATACTACCGCGGCAAATAGAAATACAAATGCCTGTGTCAAAAAATCATTCATTTTTAATAGCTCTTTTTTTTTATTGTTACAACCTAAGGTTACTTAGGTCTTTAATAGTGAGAATATTATAAATATTTGCTTTATAATTAGCGTTATAAGAATACTCTCAATGTTTTTAATCATAGTCAATACAAATTTATAAAAATGTATAGGTATAGTATGTTTTAATTTTAAAAAAATGAAATTTTTTATGTAGTAATGGGGAATTTTTTTCCATTAATTTTGAATTATAATTATCTGAATGAATGAATCGTAAGATTATACATGTTGATATGGACGCATTTTATGCTTCTGTTGAGCAACTTGACTTCCCCGAATTACGAGGGAAACCCATTGCTGTGGGAGGAAGCGAGGAGAGAGGTGTGGTAGCAGCAGCGAGTTATGAAGCGAGAAAATTCGGAGTAAGGAGTGCTATTAGTGGTGCAATGGCAAAGAAGAATTGTCCACATTTAATTTTTGTCAAACCGAGATTTGATCGGTATAAAGAGATATCTAAGATAATTCGCAGTATATTTTATGAATATACAGACTTGGTAGAACCTTTAGCGTTGGATGAGGCTTTTTTAGATGTAACCGAGAATAAGGTAGGATGTCCGAGTGCTACGCTTATTGCTAATGAAATACGCATGAAGATTTTCGATCGATTGGGTATTACAGCCTCAGCTGGTATTTCAGTAAATAAGTTTCTTGCTAAAATAGCCAGTGATTACAATAAACCCAATGGTCAAAAAACGATTGAGCCTGTTGAGGTTGAAGGTTTCTTGGAAGCTTTGGAAATCAAGAAGTTTTTTGGGATTGGAAAAAAGACAGCCGATAGAATGTATCACTTAGGGATTTTTACAGGAAAAGATTTGAAAGAGAAGAGTGAGGAGTTCTTGGTAGAGCATTTTGGGAAAGCAGGAAGAGTGTATTACAATATTGTTAGAGGTATTCACAATTCCCCTGTGCGACCCAATAGAACGATTAAGTCTGTAGGAACTGAGCGAACTTTTGAAGAGAATTTAAGCTCTGAAGTATTTATTGAAAATAAATTGGAACGCATAGTTGATGAGTTGAGTTTGCGTTTGAAAAAACAGAATGTAGCAGGGAAGACTGTCACCTTAAAGATAAAGTACTCTGATTTTATTCAGCAAACAAGGAGTATGACTTTTGCATATTATATGTCAGATGCGGATATAATTTTAGATATTGCAAAAAGACTTTTGTATCAAGAGAAGTTAAAAGATTCAGTACGTCTAATAGGTGTTTCTCTTTCAAATTTGAATACACATGAAAAGAAGAAGCCTATAGCAGTACAATTGAGTTTTGAATTTTAAAATATATAATGATAAGAAATCACGGTAAAAATGAATAAGCCAGAAAGTTTAAAAATAGGAGATAAAGTTGCAATCGTATGTACAGCCAGAAAGTTTAGTCGTGCAGAAGCACAACCAGCTATTGAGTTATTAACTTCATGGGGGTTGGAAGTTGTGTTAGGTTCAACAATCGATTTGGATAATTATCAATTAGGAGGAACAGATGAGGAGAGGGCTCAAGATTTTAATGAGCAATTAAACAATCCTGAGATAAAAGCAATCTGGTGTGCAAGGGGAGGATATGGAACGGTGAGAATTATTGACGCTATTGATTTTACAGCATTGATTGACAATCCAAAGTGGATTATCGGATTTAGCGATGTTACTGTTTTACATAGCCATGTTCACAACTTAGGAGTGGAAACTATTCATGGGTTAATGGCGTTTAGCATTGCAAAATCAACTGCAGAGTCAAGAGATTCGTTATACAAGGCATTATTCGGAAGGGAATTAGCGTACACTATTTCGTCAACTCCAGAAAATAAGGTTGGTTTTGGAGAAGGTGAAATTATAGGAGGTAACTTATCTATATTATATAGCCTATTGGGGTCTAAATCGTCTATGGATACAACAGGTAAGATTTTGTTTATAGAAGATTTAGATGAATATCTATATCACGTAGATCGAATGATGTACAATTTAAAGCGAAATGGCATGTTGGATAATTTGCAGGGGTTGATTGTTGGAGGGATGACAGATATGCACGATAATGCAATTCCTTTCGGTTATGATGCCAAGCAAATTATACTATCTATTGTAAAGGATAAAGAATATCCTGTTGTGTTTGACTTTCCTGCTGGACATGGTGAAGAGAATTTAGCTTTGATTATGGGAAGTAGAGCGACATTAGAGGTAGATGCAAAAGATGTAAAACTAAAGTTTATGTAATATGGCCAAGAATCACGATGTAGGTAAAGCTGGGGAGAAAGCAGCAGCTGAGTATTTATTGTCTAAAGGTTATGAAATTCTTGCCGTGAATTATATAGCCCAAAAAGCAGAGGTGGATATCATTGCTTTAAAAGACAACTTTTTAGTTTTTGTAGAGGTAAAGACTCGTTCGTCTTTAGATTATGGATTGCCACAAGATTTTGTGAAAACTACAAAAATTAGATTGTTAGTAAAGGCTGCGAATATCTTTATAGACGAGAACAATCGTGAGGAAGAGGTTAGATTTGATATTATTGCTATTCACAAAGTAGGGGATATTTATAATATTCAACATTTAAAAGATGCTTTTTACCATTTCTAATTGTGGTAAAATGGGGTGTTTTCTAATTTAAATGGAATTGATTTTTAAAAAAATTAATATAAAATATACTTTAAAGGTATAATTTAACGACACTATATTGTTGTTTTATAGGTTGATAAGGGAGTTCATTATTGAATAATCATTTTTTCTGCGTTCTTATTTAAAAAAAGTCTTAATAAGATTTGGTTATTATTTAGAATCAATATACTTTTGCTCAAGTTTTAAATAAGTCTAAATAACATAACGATAGAATGAAATTATTCAATGCATTATTATTTACTATCTGCGGAGTAGTAGTAAGTATGGCTCAAACATCGACAGTTAAAGGTCGAGTGGTTGATGAAAATAATAAACCCTTATCATTTGTAACAGTTTTTATAGAGAATTCTAACTATGCTGCACAGACGAATGACAACGGAGAGTATATCTTAGAAGATGTAAAGCAGGGTAAGCAATCAATTAAAGCTACTTTTGTTGGATATGCAGCTTCAGTTAGAGAAATGAATATTTCAAAGAAAGAAGACATAGTTAACTTTCTTTTAGTTACAGACAGTCAATTAGCAAATATTACTGTTTATGGTAGAAGTAACAAAAACGTTAAGAAACTTCAATACTTAACACGACTACCATTAGGATTACAAGACCAAGTACAATCAATTAGTATCGTTTCTGACCATGTAATTAAAGAGCAAGGAGCTTTGTCAATTACAGATGCAGCACGTAACGTAGCAGGGGTAACTCAATTTGCAAGTTATGGTGGTGTAAAAGAGAGTATGTCTATTAGAGGTTTCCGTGGTACGCCAGTATTGAGAAATGGAGTAGGAATGGATTCAGACTTTAGAACAGCTTCTGCTATTTCAGATATGCAAGGTGTTGAAAGTGTTGAGGTAATCAAAGGGTCTGCTGCTATTTTACAAGGAATTGGAAATGGATTAGGAGCTGCTGGTGGTGTAATCAACTTAGTTACGAAAACACCAAACTTCAAAAATGGAGGAGAGGTAAGTTTCAGAACTGGTAGTTACGGTCATATCCGTCCAACAGTTGACTTTGAACAGATATTAGATAAAAAAGAAAGAGTGTCTTTCCGTTTTAATGGTTCTTACGAGAGAAATGATGGATGGAGAACACGCGTTAATAACGAGCACTTCTATATTAACCCATCGATTGCTTGGAAAATAGATGACAAAACGAAGTTGTCTTTTGAGATGGATTATTTAAATGGAGATTATACTCCGGATAAAGGAACAGTAAACTTAGCTCCTGATAATGTAGATGCATTATACAAAATGCCTCACAACAAGTTTTTAGGATTTAGCGATGATAATACATCAATCAAATCTCAAAACTATGTAGCTCGTTTTGAAAGACAATTAACTGAAAAGTTAAGCTTCAGAACGTCTTATACAGCTTCTATTTATAATGATGAAAGCCGTACTTCAAGTGTTGCAACAGTAATTAAAAAAGACAAGATTAAAGACTGGGCAGATTTTAGAAATTTAAAAAGAACAGTTTCTGAAAGCGAAAGAGGAGATTACAACTCTGTATTCCAAGCTGATTTAATAGGTAAAGATATTTTTACAGGAATCTTAAAACATACTTTCCAATTAGGATTTGACTATAGACAAACAAAAGTTATCTCTGGTAATACTACAGGAAAAGTTTTAGGAATAGATGGAAATGGTAAAGAAGGGTATGTTGATTATTCAGATACATTTGATGTAACAGGACCAATCAACAATACAATGCCTGGTAATATTGTTTTTGCAGATATTAATACTACTCGTACAATGAGTCCTACAATTGGATTTATGGCACAAGATTATGTTCAAATTGGAGATAAGTTAAGTGCAATGTTAGGAATTAGATATAGCCGTTTACAAGGAAATACTACTTCTAATGCTACAATTGATAGATTCAACCCAATGTTTGGTTTAATCTTTAAGCCACAAGAGAACATTAGTACATTCGTATCTTATACTACAACATCAAGTTTAAGACAATCAAATAAATTAATGCACGGAGGTGGATATGCAGGAGCTTCTGATACAAATCAGATTGAGTTTGGTTTCAAATCTAACTGGTACAATGACCACTTAGGAGTTAACTTTACTTACTTCTTCATTAACCAAAGTAATTTAATTGCATCTTACATTGATCCAGAAACAAATATTCAATCTACAACAGAGAGTATTTTTGCAGGAGATTTAAAACGCAATGGTTTTGAATTAGAGATCAACGGAAAAATTACAAACAATTTAGAAGTGATGCTTGGATATGCAAACTTATATGCAAGATACCAAGATAGTCCAAACTACGTTGATGGTTCTGCTCCTATGAATGCACCTGAGCATACAGCTAATGGATGGGCAAACTACAAATTTACTGATGGAGCTTTAGATGGTTTGTCTTTTGGATTGGGAGTTTACTATGTAGGAAAAAGACCAGTGAACGAATATGCAAGAACAGCTGACGGACACGGTTCAAATGTAAATACAAGACCATTTGATATGGCTGCTTACACTACAATTAATGCTCAAGCTGCTTACAGTTATAAAAATGCTACTTTAAGTGTATTTATGAACAACTTGTTCAATGAGCGTGGATATACTTCTTACTACAGAGGAGGTTACATCAACGAGATTGCACCAAGAAACTTTGCAGCTAAATTGGCTTACAGATTTTAATCAATAGTTTTAAAATATTAATTAGTCCAATAAAACACGATTTTATGTAAGTCATAGAATCGTGTTTTGTGGTTATATACAATCTTTCAATTATGAAATCAAAACAGAGGTATACAGTGCGAAAGTTTATAAATGACATTCATTTATGGTTAGGAATAGCAAGTTCACTTGTGCTATTTATTGTTTGTTTGACTGGGACTATTTATACTTTTAAAAGCGAGATACAGTCTTTTTTAGCTCCAGATATGTACACGTTGACGGAAGTTAAGCAAGAAGTAATTCCAATAGATAGGTTAAAAGCTGAGGTAGAACAAAAGAGCGGTGGTAATGTACAAAGGGTTACTATTTCTCATAAAGAGAATAAACCTTATGTCTTTTCAATCGGATTTGCTGATAAGGAGAAAAAAGGCGAGACACTTTACGTTAATCAATATACTACTGAAATAGTAGGTGAAGGTAGAGGACCTGCGAATGAATTTTTCATGACTGTTTTTAAACTTCATAGATGGTTATTACTTGATATGAAGATAGGGCGTCCGATAGTAGGTATTGCTACTATTATTTTTGTGATCTTATCTATTTCAGGATTGGTTCTGTGGTTTCCTAAAAAGGTAAAAGGATGGAAAAGTATTAAACCTGGTTTTAAAATCAAGTTTAATGCTAATTGGAAGAGAATAAACCACGATCTACACAATACATTAGGTTTCTATACTTTATTGATTGTTGTGATTATGTCATTGACAGGATTATGTTGGTCATTTGACTGGTACAGAGATGGATTGAGCAGTGTATTGGGAACTAAGGTTTTTGGAGGAAGAAATGAGGTAAAACCAGAGTCTGTAGTTGTAGAAGATGGTAAGACGCTTGATTTATCAAAAGTGATAGCGATAAGCAATGATCACTTACCTTTTGAAGCAAGAACAATTTCTATTAGTTTTCCAAAAGGAGACAATGGAAGTTTTGAAGTTAATAAGAATGAATTAGCTCGTTTTAATGAAACAGTAAATGACAGAGTCTTTGTTGATCAATATTCAGGAGAATTATTGAAGAAAGAGATTTTTGCAGATAAAACAGTAGGTGAAAAAATAGCAGGTTCAATTCGAGCATTGCATTTTGGAGATATCTACGGAACTTTTTCAAAAGTTATTTATTTTATTGTTTGTTTAATAGCGACAAGTTTGCCTGTTACAGGTGTTTTTATTTGGTTGAATAAAATGAAAAAGGGAAAGAAAAGTAAAGTATAACATTTCTTTATAATTCAAGTGTTTTTATGTTTGATAAAAAATGTAACTTTGCTATATAACCTAATTTAGATTAAATATTATGTATCCAGAAGAAATAGTAAAACCAATGCGTCAAGAATTAGTTG
>JASLGC010000077.1 GCA_030150335.1 Flavobacterium sp. | reverse complement strand
ATTAATTATCAATACATTAAAACAAAAATATATGAAAAACAGATTATTCCTCTTATTAGGAATTTCTTTACTTGCTCTAAATGCATGTACGAAAGATCCAATCATAACGGAGCCAGACTTAAGACCCGTTGAAAAGCCTACCCCTCCCAATCCTAATCCACCAACTGATCCCGGTACACCTGAGCCTGGTAATCCAGGAGATTTTACGAATATTCCTGAAGGGCAAAAAACGTATTATGCAGGTGTGGACTTTACAAAAAGAGGAACTGCTCTTAAAGCAGACTTGGCCACTAAATTTGAAAATACTCACACAAAAAAATTAACATACAAACAAGTATGGGACGCTGTTAAAGCTACAGACTATGTACCTAATACAAATGGCAACCCTACTGAAGTTTATCTAATATATGGTCATAAAGAAGTAGGAAACTCGCCAGAGATGTTAGCATATACAAGAGCTATGAGCAAACAAGCATCAGGTGGCGCAAGTAAGGATACTTGGAATAGAGAACATGTTTATACCCAACATGCAGGTGGTTTCGATACCAAAACCCCTGGTGCGGGTACAGATGCTCATAACATCAGACCTTCTGACACAGATTGGAATAACAAAAGAGGAAATCTAAAATTCACTGAAGGTACTGGTAATTCTGGTCCTGTTTCTTCGGGATGGTATCCTGGTGACGAATGGAAAGGTGACGTAGCGCGTATGATGATGTATATGTATGTTCGCTATGGAGAGCAATGCCTTCCTTCTAAAATAGGTGTTGGTAGTACAACAAATACACCTGATGGTATGATCGACTTATTCTTAAAATGGAATGCGGAAGATCCTGTATCTGAAAGAGAAAAAGTAAGAAATGAATACCTTGGTAATGCAAACAATCTTGCCGGACAAGGAAATAGAAACCCATTTATCGACAATCCTTATTTAGCTACTCAAATTTGGGGCGGTCCGGAAGCTGAAAATCGTTGGAAATAGAGTAAATAAATACAATCATACAAAGAGCTACTTAATATAAGTAGCTCTTTTTTATTATCATAATTTATGCCGTACCTTAGTGAAAATTATACAAATCAAACATTTCACTAAAAACACACTTTTATAAATTACATAATAAATCACATTAAAATGAAAAAAAGATCACTACTCTTTTTATTAGGACTTTCACTAATTACATTCAGTTGTACGAAAGACCCTATTATTACTGAACCTGATTTAACTCCTGTTGAGAAACCAAATAAACCTACTCCAGGTAAGCCTGAGGAACCAGAAGCTCCTATTACTCCAAATATGGGTGACTACCTTATTCCGGCTGAATATAAAGACTACTATAAAGAAATGGACTTTACGCAAGAAGGAATGGAGTTGAAAAAACAATTAGCTAAGTTAATTACTAAAACTCATGTACCTCTTTCTTATACTCCTGGTATTTGGGATGCATCAGAAATTACGGATGAAGATCCTAAGAATTCTAACAACGTACTTCAGATTTACGGATGGGATGATAAAGATGCTAAAGAAATTCACGAAAAGCGTTCTGTTCCTAAAGTTGATAAAAACAATAAAACATCTTCAAAACCTGTAACTGAATTATGGGAAAGAGAACACGTGTTTGCTAAATCATTAGCTGTTGGTAAAAATCAAAAAGCATTACTCACTAGTGGTTTTAGTGGTGGATTACCAACAAAAATTGAAGAGGTTGCAGGACATGATGCTCATAACCTAAGACCAATCAATAGATCTCGTAATAGCTCAAGAGGAAACAGAAAATTTGTTGACAGAAAAGGTAATTCACACCCTATCGGAAAAGAATATTGGTACCCTGGTGATGAATGGAAAGGTGATGTAGCGCGTATGATGATGTATATGCACATTAGATATGAAAATGAAAACGGAGGTGGTTATACAAAAGCGACTAAAGTTGGAATGCCTATAAATGATAAAACAGGTATTTTATCTGATGAGATGATTGACTTATTCTTAAAATGGAATGAAGAAGATCCTGTATCTCCTTTTGAACAAAAAAGAAATACATACCACGGCAATGCTGCTAATCCTGGAGCTCAAGGGAACAGAAACCCATTTATTGACAATCCTGAGTTAGCTAACCGCATCTGGGGTATGAAACAATATCCAGGAGAAAATAAATGGAAATAATCTTTTCCTGACTATTATACAATATCAAAGAGCATCTGATTACTTCAGGTGCTCTTCTTGTTTGGAGTAATTTGTATCTTTACACCTCACAAAATAATAATCACGTCTCTTAGAATGAATAAATATACGTTTGTAGCCCTTGCTACACTACTTGTAGCGTTTACAAGTTGCAAAAAGAATACAGAAACTCCTACTCCCATCATAGAAGCAAACCAAGGTTTTAATCCTATTGTTGATACGAATCACAAGGTTGACATTGTTGTTTCTGACAAATATCAAAAAGACTATTACAGTGAAATAGACTTTACTAAAACAGGTGAAAGCTTAAAGAATGACTTACACAACTTATTAGTCAAAACACACAAACAGTTGCGCTATACGCCTGATATTTGGGAGGCTTGTAAAGTAACGGATGCTGATCCTGCTAATAAAGACAATTTATTGCTGATGTATAGTTGGCCTGCGGATCAAGCGAAATTGCCAAAGCACCGTCGTTCTATGAGCAAGTACGATCAGAACAATCGCAATGTGAATGAAGACCGCGATAAAAAGTGGGAAAGAGAGCACATCTTTGCTAAGTCGTTAGCTAAACCAAAATTGGTTACAAGAGAAGATGATTATGCCTTTACGCAAGAGGGGATGATCGCTGGTGTGGATGCTCATAACCTTAGAGCAATTAACGGTGCATGGAATGAAGAACGCGGGAATAAGCGTTTTACACAAGGTAGTGGAAATGCTGGAGTAGTTACCGTTGGACGCGAACCTGCTTGGTATCCTGGTGATGAATGGAAAGGTGATGTGGCGCGAATGGCTATGTATATGTATGTGAGATATGGTAAGCAATGTGCTCCTAATTTGGTTGGTACAGGTGCATTTGAAAACAATACACAAGGTGGAAGTGATAAAATGCTGAAGATATTTTTACAATGGAATGCAGAAGATCCTGTGTCAGATATTGAAAGAAAGAGAAATGAGTATCACGGTAATCCAAACAAAAAACACGCACAAGGAAATAGAAATCCGTTTATAGATAATCCTTATTTAGCAACTGCTATTTGGGGTGGTCCACAAGCAGAAAATAAATGGCAATAATTTAATTACTTTAAATCAAAAATATTGTAGAGCATCTGAGTGGTTTCAGATGCTTTATTTCTCTGTAATTGTCGTAACTTTGCACGAGCAAAAATTGGGAGCTTTTTCTCTTTTTGCTTTTTACTTATGACCATTTTTAACTTATACTAAAATGAAAAAATATAGTCTATTAATTTTTACTGCATTTCTTACCCTAATGGCAAGTTGTAGTAGTTCTTCTGACGATAGTTCTCCTATCGACAAACCAATTATAGATAATCCTATTAAACCAAATCCTGAACCAGGACCAGGACCTGCTCCAGAAAGTAATAAAGGGAATAACTATATTCCTGTTGATCAAGATCAACAAGCATACTACAAGGACATAGATTTCAGAAAAAGAGGAAATGATTTACAAAAAGACTTACATGATCTTTTAGAGAGAACGCATAATCCAATTTCATATACACCTGGTATTTGGAATTCAAGTGTAATTACTGATGAAGATCCGGAAAACTCAGATAATGTGCTATTAATTTATGGTTGGCCTACAGGACAAGATAAAGGAGACATCACTAAACTTAGATCATTCCCTAAAAAAGAAAGATATACAACAGAAAACGAAAGACATAGAAAATGGGAAAGAGAGCACGTTTTTGCTAAATCAAGAGCGACTCCTGTACTAATTGCTATTAATAAAAATCACATACCTCAGAATATTGCAGAAATAGCAGGACATGATGCTCATAACCTAAGACCCATCAACGGAGAATGGAATTCTAAACGAGGCAACACACTATTTGCAGATGGTATTGGAAAATCAGGTAACCAAAATGGTGGATGGTATCCGGGGGACGAATGGAAAGGTGATGTAGCCCGTATGATGATGTATATGTATGTGAGATATGGTGATCAATGTGCTCCAAATAAAATTGGAACGGGGTCCCCTGTAGTAGATTTAGAAACAGGAAAAAGAGATATGCTTCAAATCTTTATGAAATGGAATGCAGATGATCCTGTGTCAAAAATTGAAAGAAAGAGAAATGAATATCACGGTAATCCAAATAACCAATATTCACAAGGAAACAGAAACCCATTCATTGACAACCCACATTTAGCAAACTTAATTTGGGGAGTTCAAAATGATAAAAAATTAAATGCAGAAAATATTTGGACAGAAGTAAAAGCTGAACAGAAATAATACAAGAAAAGGTGATCTATACGGATCACCTTTTCTTGTATTATTTCTGTTTTATTTGTCTTTTTTTTCAAACATCAATTCCCTCACTTTCTCCTTATCCTCCTTTTCTTTTTCTAAGTCGAACATAGTTCCAAACACTCTATCCCAAAAAGTATTACTTACTCCAAACCCCATTCCTTCATCTTTATAATGATGTAAATGATGATTGCGCCACAAGGGCTTCATAAACTTAAATGGAGGGGCAAAAGCGTGTATTGCATAATGCATTGAAGCGTATAGCAAATATCCAATGATAAACCCTGGGTAAAAACCAAAGGTGTATTTTCTCAATAAAATATAGAAAAGTACAAATAAGACTGTTGCCAATATAATACTTGGCACAGGAGGCATAAATAAGCGTTGCCTATCTCTCGGATAGTGATGATGGTTGCCGTGCATTACATAAGCAAACCGTTGAATATTGGATTTCTCACTTATCCAATGAAAAATATATCTGTGAGCGATATATTCAAAAAGTGTCCAAAATAACATACCTCCCAAAAAGAGAAGAATGATACTTTGAACACTTAGTAAATAATCTTTATACCCTGTATAAACAATATAAGATAATATAGGAATATACATCCCCCATATAATAGCTGGATGCCCCTTAGTCAACATTTCTAAATAAGGATTCTTGAAAAGTTGAGCCTGACCTTTGTTGTGAATCTTGTCAAATTTCATATATATTAACTTTACAATAAAGCTAATATATTCATTTTTACCATCTTAACAAAACACTTCCCCAAGTGAATCCACTTCCGAAAGCTGCCAATACTACTAAGTCTCCTTCTTTGATTTTTCCTGCTTCCCACGCTTCTGTCAACGCGATTGGAATAGATGCAGCTGTCGTATTACCATACTTCTGAATGTTGTTGAACACCTTGTCATCTGGCAATCCAAACTTCTGTTGGATATATTGAGAGATACGCAAATTCGCTTGGTGTGGAATCAACATATCAATGTCTGCTACGCCTAAGTTATTTGCCTCTAATCCTTCATTAATAACCTCACTAAAGCGAACTACTGCATTTTTAAATACAAATTGTCCGTTCATATAAGGTGTGTAACTAATATCATCTGGATTGTTCTCCTCTAAAATATCTGTTACCCATCTTCCTCCCATTCCTGGTGCGATTAATGCTAATTCTTCAGCATGCTCCCCTTGTGAGTGAATATGTGTAGATAAGATTCCTTGGTTTTCATTTTCTGATCTTGTTAATACAGCAGCTCCTGCTCCATCTCCAAAAATAACAGAAACTCCGCGTCCTCTTGTTGTCATATCTAAACCAGCTGAGTGCACTTCTGACCCTACAACCAAAACATTCTTATACATTCCTGTTTTGATATATTGGTCTGCAATAGACAACGCATAGATAAATCCAGAACATTGTGCTCTAATATCTAAGGCTGCTACGTTATTTAATCCTAAATCTCTTTGTAATAAAACACCCGGTCCTGGGAAATAGTAATCTGGACTTAAAGTGGCAAATACAACGAAGTCGATGTCTTTTGCCTCTACTCCGGCTCTTTCCATAGCTATACGAGCTGCTTTAACTCCCATTCCAGAAGTAGTGTCTTCTTCTAATTTCTTATGTCTTCTTTCGTGAATACCTGTTCTCTCCACAATCCACTCGTGGTTAGTATCCATTATTTTTGCAAGGTCATCATTAGTTACAACGTTCTCTGGAACGTAGTACCCTAACCCACTGATTTTTGATTTAAACATATTTTTCAAAATCTTAGTTCAAGTGATGCAAAAATACACTATTAACCAAAATTAATAGCCTTTTTAATACAAAAAGCATGTATAACATCTTGACTGAACGATAATTTCAGCTATATTAGCAAACATAACTAAAACTAACCTCTATGAAAATCATTAAAACAACTTTATTATCCCTTTTTTTGATTACATCTATGTATGCACAAGAAAATGTTACCTATCAAAAGCCCTCACAAGAAATTTTAGAACTTGCTGACTATGAAAGAGCTCCGTCTATTTCAATGGATAACAAGCTCGAATATATGTTACTTTCATATAGAAGTACGTATAAGACATTAATGGACTTAAACGCAAATGAAATGAAATTAGCTGGTTTGCGCATTGACGTGAACACTAATATTTCAAGCACAATTACTTATATCACTAATCTAAAAGTTAGAAAAATTAAGGATACGCAAGAAGTTCAAGTGAAGGGATTGCCTGCTAACCCAAGAATTACTAATATTACTTGGTCTCCTGACCAGTCTAAACTTGCATTTACAAACACAGTAGAAAATGGTGTTGAACTTTGGGTTCTTGATGTAAAATCTGCTCAAGCTACTAAGTTAACTGCTGCTAACTTAAATGCAAATATTGGAAACCCTATTACGTGGTTTAGAGATGGCGAAAGCATCTTAATTAATCAAATACCTGCGAATAGACCAAACTTAATTGACAC
>JASLGC010000018.1 GCA_030150335.1 Flavobacterium sp. | reverse complement strand
AACAATTATCTTGTCATTACTACCTTTCTTATTTAATGCCGTGTAAATCGAAAAACATACTTGCTGATAATTTACTATACTCTCTCCAAAAACTAAATAAACAATATTCATGCTATATATGATAAAATATTTACTAAAAACAATCTGTAAAACTAAAACTCCGATTCAATAACAATATCTGAGTTAAAATTTAAAGTAAAAGTATTGCATTATTTTTGTAAACTAAACTAAAAACTAACAAATAGTGAATAATCAATAAGTTAACTACTAAAAAACCTCTCTATCACAACATTTTATATTTTTAAATTTAATAGTAATTCTCATACGATTTATAATAAACACCATATAATCCCAACAAAAAAGCGCCTATGAGCATACAAACTCATAGGCGCTTTAATATTGTATGAAACAATCGTAATGGCTTAAGCTAAAACAGGAATGATATGTTCCCAATTCATTTCTTTAGCATAGTCCAACGCTGTTTTTCCTTCATTGTTTTTCGCATCTTTATCAGCTCCAAGGGCCAATAAAACCTCAACACTTGTCAAGTTACCAGCGATTGTTTCTTTTTGTAAGAAAGTAAAACCTGCTTCATCAAGGCGACTAACCTCTTTCGGATTCTCAGATAAAAACTTCTCTAAGTTCTCCTTCATATTCTTACTCATTGGATGTTCCACTAAGTTCTCAGGATGCTCTTCTTGCCCCATAACAATTGTTACATCATTAAAGTCACCAAAGTCAAGTCCCCAAGCAGCATCATGCTCAGCACGCTCCTCATCTGTCATTTCAGAACGCAACGCTTGTACTGTAAAACCACCATAAGACTTCCCTTCTGTGATGTACATCCAATCGCTAATTTGGTCAATAGTTACCCCAACTTGGTCACCTTCTACCAATTCAGTAATCTCGTTCGGCTCGTTTAACAATTCTCCGTAGATAATTTTCCCATCGAAGTCAAGATTACCAATCCACATGTGTTCTACCACAGGTTCGTCTTGTCCTTCTACTGCTTGTGTAAACGCTACTTTAACGCTTGCCATATCTAAACCAGGAACTGCTCTTCTATATTCCCAAGACAACTCTCTCCAAAAATACTTAAATGTTTCTTGTGCTTTTTTATAAGCCTCAATCATTTTTGGATGGTCTCCTTCTGCGAAATAAATTTTATTCTCTGCCATTGTCTTTATATTAAGATTACAAATCTAAAAATTGTAATCTACCAATCCTAACGTCTTTTAACTTCTTTACCTGCAAACTACAAATAGTACAACCTATCTCTTGCCAATGCTCTTTTTATTAAATCGCCAAGCTAAATAAATTCCAGCTATACTACCTATCAAGTGCCCCTGCCAAGAAACATTGCTATCGATTCTCTCGTTTGGAAACACCCCATAAATCAATCCCCAATACAAGAATCCTATACCTACAGATAATAAAATCAACACGAATTTCTTACTCAACAGTCCTCCAACAAATAAGAAACAAAGCAACATATAGATAACCCCACTCGCCCCAATATGGCACGAGCGAACTCCTGTACTCAAGCTCGCAATATCCGGAAATAACCAAATACCGATTCCCGACATCAACCAACCAAATACAAGCACTTTATACGCTATTTTGTTGTAAAACTGAATCGTTAGGAAGCTCAAGAATAAGAACGGCAATGTATTACTAAACAGATGGTCCCAACTCCCGTGAAACAAAGGAGAGAGCACAATCCCTTTCAACCCTTGCATCTTCCATGGGATAACCCCATAACACTGTTGAAACACACCTATTTGCTGAAGAATAAATACCAACCACATAATTCCAACTAAAATCAGAGGAACTACAATTGCCTGTTTATTTATAACAACCCTTTCTTTCATCAATAATTATTTAGAAATATACTTAACGTCAATAAAATCAGTCAGCCAAACACCATTGACAGACTTATAAAAAACAATGCCGTCTTCGTGCATTTTACCAGCTAAAATAGTAAGCACACACACCTTTCCATGTCTTGAACCTACCTTGATAGCCGTCTGTTTATCCACACTTAAATGCACATGTTGCCTACTCATTTTCTTTACGCCTGTTTCCTTAATAGCGCCGACAAATCTATCTGCTGTACCATGGTATAAATAAGCAGGTGGCACCGTTGCTTCTAACTCTACATCCACACTTATCGAATGCCCTTGATTAGCGCGAATCTTCAATCCACAATCGCTATACGAATAACGTTGCTTTTCATTAGTTGCTACTATCTCATCCAAATCAACTTTGGTAAATACCACTCCCTTTTCACTACATTTTTCTATTAATTCCTCTACATCAGCCCAACCATTCTCATCTAATGCTATTCCTATTTTAGCAGGTTCATGTCTTAAAATAAGACTTAAAAACTTACCTATACTTTTCTTTTTTACTTCGTCCATTACTCCCGTATTTGTATCTCCTTTGCTATTCTGCATCTCATTAAAAGACTTTGTGAATTTGATGAAACATCCTTCTCTTTTATACGCTACACTAAATAACAATCTATTTAAAATGAAGCATTATCCTAACTTATATCACAGAATAACTACTGAAATACGCAAGACAACCTGCCCCAAAAACAACAAAATTAGAATCAGCCCTATCAGCCAATTCTAATTTATCTATTCATCATCAGATTCACTTTCGCCAGGATTATACATGGCCAGTGAAAACCAATACTTATCCTTGTAAATTCCATAAGATATACCTTGCTTTTCCGTATATAAACTCAAGGCTTGGTTCACGCATTTTGATGCTTCCCTAAAATCTTGAGCTACAAAGTAAATGCACCTCTTATTGTTTCCTGTTTCTCGAACCACAAAGAGTAAATTACTACTATTCTCATTGGTCTCCAAAATCATATCCTCTACCTCATTCATAAAATCGAACTGCTTGTCCTTAGGCAATCCATTTTTATCCCCTGCATACGGAATCTGAACTTTCACAATCCATGGATACGACATCTTCTGGTCCCAATCCAACAGCGTTTTGTTTACACTAATAAAAAAAGGAGAACCTTCAAAAGTAGCCTGACAAACCACATGCGAATCATCATCGCTATTGTGCTTTATGCCATTGTATTTTTCAATAAATTCCTTTTCTCTATATACCAGATATTCCTTCAATTTATCCAAAGGCACTTCTTCTCCTGTCAACGCATCCTCTCCTCTCACCTCTAAATAATCTATTAACGTCACTGTTTCCAATTCCCCTAAATAATTATCCAAAAAGATATAAAGTGAATTACCTATAATTGCCTCTTCCTCTGCTTTATAACCATCCACAATAAATCGCAATGCTATCTCATCGGGATGCGCCTCATCGTATAATGGCAAGAAACGAACAGTTTTTGAATTAAACACATACCCATTCATATTCAAACCAATATCTCCACTTGCTGGCTTGTTTGCAATGAATGACCACCTCTCCAATTTAGGAGCAGAAGCAATAAACTCCTCTGCAAATACGATGTCTTTTACCACCCCATCAGCGGTTACGATAAACTCGCTAACCCCTTCAGACGATACACCACCTACAAGCATAGTAAAGTTTTCATTAATCGCTTTTAATTTAGGCAATACCACATCAATAAAACTCTCAACTACCTGTGAATTAGACTCTACAACGGCATAAAAATTCTTCTCCTTTGTTACGAACCAATCCCAGAAATCCTTACATTGATTTTCAAAAGTAATTGTATCTGTTCCTTTTATTTCTTTTCCAAATAGCTTATTTAAAAACCCCATTATTTATCTACCTTATTTAATAAAACAAAACTTTTCCATTGCTCAAAACGATGATTGATGATATCCTTAATATCAAAATAATTATCCCAAGTATCCTCTACATAATAAAACTTATCTGGGTTTCCGATGTCATACGCCTGAATATAATCGTCAAAATAATTAGCTACAGTTTTTGCAAAACGACTATCCTCATCATAATAATCACTCGCAAAGGCATTGCCCTCCTCCGTCAAAAGCGTAGAAATCAAACACCCTTTATAATGGTCTAACAAAAACTCCGTACCCGAATATCTCTTTTTCTTTACAGCATTTACATCTTCAGCAAACTTATCTATTACCTCTTGGGCTATCAATTCTTTGAATACACACCACGAAAAGAAAAAACCAATATGTGTTGCTCCTTGTTCATGTGCTAAATCCACAGGAAAATCTCCTTCATAATGCCAAACGTAATCATCGTATTTCTTCATACTTTTCTTCTACTTTTTTATAAAAATAACCAAAATATCTTCAAATCCTCATTTTAATTAATCTTACCACCGAATTTACAAGAAAAAACACGGTTTTCATATTGTCTAAAAAGGCACTTTTCTTCATAATAAGGGAAACTTATACCCCACATAATTCTATCGAAATAGCTACAAAACCATAAATCTCAAATTAAAAACAAGCCGATATTCCATAAAAAAAGGCGAAACCACAACAGTAGTTTTCGCCTTTTAGGTAATATAGTAATTTAAAACTCATTTCCAGTCACTCATTCCTTTGCCTAACTTATATTTCTTCGGCAAAGGAACTTATAAATGGCTCAAAACAACGCTCATCAAATGAAGGCACCAACTCTTGAACCAAGGGTAAAAAAGCATTTCCAACCCCGCTTTTTTCCAAATACTTATTCTTATTTTTCACAACATAACCTTCGTAAAAATATACACCACCCGCTCCTGTAATATGTAAATATAGCACTTTTAAATAAGGATGTTTCTTAGCAAAAATCAAGACCTCCTCTTCCATTTGATACAACTCCTCCTCACTACAAACCTTTAAATCGAGCAAATAATCTACATCAAAATAAAGAGCCAAAAGCAGCTGATTGTTTACCATTAAGGTTTTCATTATTCCAAACGGAAATAACTTTTTCAATTCAAGATTAAACGCGTTTTCATTTCCTCTTACTAAAGGGATAATCAAATATGATATTTCCATAATAAAGCTATTTTACATTTACTCTAAAATAGCAATCCAATGTTAAGAGAGTGTTTAATGTAGTTTATTAAATCGTAAACAATACATTATCTCTATGTTAAGAAACCACCGAAAAAAACAAGCAATATTATAGGTTTAAATACCCTACAATAGAACTCGCTCCAAGCTCTATATCTACTAATTGATGCTCCTCGTTTTGGACAAGCAAACAATCACTTTTCTCTATCTTATAAATGTCTTTATTCACTCGAATATCCATTGTTTCTAAGGCATAAACGAATATAAAATTACACGTAGTTATAAACGGAAATGTTCTCACTTCAACGACCTCATCTTGGATATCTTTGCGCAACATCAGATTAAAATCACTCCCTTGAGAATGTGATATTATATCATCTGAAGAATTAAAAACAAACAATTTATTCTGTTTATACGTCTTATTTTTAAGGTTTTGGTTAAT
>JASLGC010000015.1 GCA_030150335.1 Flavobacterium sp. | reverse complement strand
TCTCTAGTTCCACCTACTGCCCAATAGCTAGCAAATCCAACTAAAAATATTAAAAGCCAAAATGCCATTGTTATAACAGTCATGGCAACAATGAAACCTAAATACTGTTGAAATTCAAACATGTTTTTCAGAATTAATTTTTTGTATATACGCGTCAAATATACTTATTTTTATTCTTTTGACCTATCCGATTATTATTTTTAGCCCTTCTTTAGAATAATACTAAATAATTTACCTATCTTTATATGAAATGATTCTAAACAATATGGTCATGAAATATAGAATAGAAAAAGATACAATCGGAGAGGTAAATGTTCCTATTGATAAATATTGGGGAGCACAGACAGAACGCTCTAAAAACAACTTT
This sequence comes from Flavobacterium sp., assembly GCA_030150335.1. Classification (GTDB taxonomy): domain Bacteria; phylum Bacteroidota; class Bacteroidia; order Flavobacteriales; family Flavobacteriaceae; genus Flavobacterium. The sequence goes on along the minus strand of JASLGC010000015.1, from coordinate 5,706 downwards.
AAAATAGGTCCTGAAGCATCAATGCCTCATGAGATCATAGAAGCTTTTGCTTTTTTAAAAAAAGCAGCTGCTTTTGCTAATTGTGACTTAGGTGTATTACCTCAACCAAAAAGAGACGCCATTGCTCAAGTATGTGATGAAATCCTTGAAGGAAAATTAAACGAACACTTCCCTCTTGTAATCTGGCAAACAGGTTCTGGTACTCAATCAAATATGAACGTAAATGAAGTAATTGCCAATAGAGCTCAAGTACTTGCTGGATTTGAAATTGGACAGGGAGAAGCCGTAATTAAAGCGAATGATGATGTCAATAAATCACAATCATCGAATGACACCTTCCCTACTGCAATGCACATTGCGGCTTATAAAGCTGTAATTGAATATACAATTCCAGGAGTTACACAGTTGAGAAACACGCTACACAATAAGGCTATACAATATAAAGATGTAGTAAAAATTGGAAGAACACACTTAATGGACGCTACTCCTTTAACTTTAGGACAAGAACTTTCTGGTTATGCTGCTCAATTAGACTACGGTCTTAAAGCCCTTAATAATACATTAGACCATTTATCTGAAGTAGCATTAGGTGGTACAGCTGTAGGAACTGGACTAAACACCCCTAAAGGATATGATGAAAAAGTAGCTATGTATATCGCTCAATTTACTAAACTACCTTTCAAGACAGCACCTAATAAATTTGAAGCTTTAGCTGCACATGATGCAATCGTTGAAACACATGGAGCATTAAAACAAATAGCCGTTTCTTTATTTAAAATAGCTAATGATGTCCGTTTATTAGCATCAGGACCTCGTTCTGGAATTGGAGAAATCATTATCCCTGCCAACGAACCGGGTTCATCTATCATGCCAGGAAAAGTAAACCCTACACAATGTGAAGCACTTACAATGGTTGCAGCTCAAGTAATTGGCAATGACACAACAATCTCTTTTAGTGGAACACAAGGACACTTTGAATTAAATGTGTTTAAACCTGTTATGGCAGCCAACTTTCTACAATCTGCTAAATTAATAGGAGAAGCTTGCGTTTCATTTGACATCCATTGTGCTGTAGGTATTGAGCCAAACACTCCACGTATTCAAGAGTTATTAAACAACTCACTTATGTTAGTTACTGCTTTAAATACAAAAATTGGATACTATAAAGCTGCTGAAATTGCACAAACTGCACATGCAAATGGAACAACTCTAAAAGAAGAAGCTATTAGACTTGGCTATGTTACTGCTGAAGACTTTGATCAATGGGTGGACCCTAAGCTAATGGTTGGAAACATTTAAATCTAAATTCATTATAACTATAATTCAAAAAAAAGCCAATATTTACATAGCGAAATATTGGCTTTTATATTTGTAAACAACAGTGTTGTCCTCTTCAAGTACTCATTCTATACTTTCTCATCATCACACACTTATTAAAAATTAAAGTAGCTTCTGTAATTATCTAAATCCTTATCACCTCTACCTGACAAGTTGATAACAACAATATCATCTTCTTTAAACTTTCTTTGCTCTAATACAGCTAAGGCATGCGAACTTTCAATTGCAGGAATAATCCCTTCATCTTTACATAAGCTCAATCCTGCTTGCATTGCCTCATCATCTTTAATAGCAAAAAACTCAGCTCTATTCTGTTCTTTCATGTGAGCATATAAAGGTCCAAATCCAGGGTAATCTAATCCAGCAGATACAGAGTACGCTTCCATTGGCTCACCATTTTCGTCTTGCATAAATAAGGTTTTACTACCATGCAATACACCCGCTTTTCCTACAAATGAAGTTGCTGCTGTTTTATCTGTATCAGCTCCTTCTCCTCCACCTTCAGCTACGATCAACTTTACATTACTATCTTCTAAGAAATGATAGAAAGCACCGACAGCATTACTACCTCCTCCAACACATGCAATGATATAATCAGGTTCTTCCTTACCTTCTTTCTCAAGTAATTGTTTGCGGATTTCTTTAGAGATTACAGACTGAAAACGGCTTACCATATCTGGATAAGGGTGTGGTCCCACTGCTGAACCGATTAAGTAAAAAGTATCATCTGGATTCTCTACCCAGTACATTAAAGCCTCATCCACAGCTTCTTTCAATGTCTTAGCTCCTGATTCTGCCGCACGCACTTCAGCACCAAGCATCTTCATACGAGCTACATTAGGTGCTTGTCTTGCTATATCCAAAGCTCCCATATATACAATACACTCCATGCCCATTAAAGCGCAAACAGTAGCTGTAGCAACTCCATGTTGTCCTGCCCCTGTTTCAGCAACAATCTTTTGTTTACCCAACTTCTTAGCCAATAAGATCTGTCCGATTGTATTATTAATCTTATGCGCACCAGTATGACATAAGTCCTCGCGTTTAAGGTAAACTTTCGTATTGTATTTTTTAGAAAGTCCTTTAGCAAAATAAAGAGGTGTAGGTCTTCCCACATAATCTTTTAGAAGCTCATCCATTTCCTTTTGAAAACTTGGCTCTTGAATAATTTGCACATATTCGTTTTGCAATTTAGTAATGATAGGGCTTAATGCTTCAGGAATAAATGCTCCTCCATAGTTTCCATAAAATCCGTTCTGATCTACTTGATATTTCATATTCTATATTTTTAAAAAATTTAAGTTTAAAGCAAAAAAAAAGGCTTGTCGTATGACAAGCCTTTTTCAATTATATATATTATTTCTATTAACTCATATATACATAGCAAGGACTGCTCACGACGTCTGACGTAAGTTTTGTCCACCACCAAGTATTTGTAAGAATTAAATTCATTTTTGTTTCTGTTTCGAATGACAAATGTAGAAACTTTTTTTTATAAAACAAAAAAAAGGGAAAAAACTCAAAAAAAGCCTTTTCCCTTTTCAATATCTTTTTTTCCGTTTATAGGGAAACCATAGCATCCTTCACCGCAGTGATTTCTGATGTATCATATCCACTAAAACTTTTTAAATATGTACGTATTGAAGTACCAAATCCATCTTCAAAGCTATTTAAACCATTACTGTTTAAAAACTTTTTCACAGAACCTGCACCACCTAAGTGAGCCGCAGCTAAAATACCTGATTCTGTAATAGAAATTCCTCCTATACGTTTACCGTCAAATTTTTCAATCTCTTTTCTCAATATCCATTTATTTTTTGCAACTAAAGCATCAAAGGCTTTCTCTTGCATCAAAGGGTTATCCAGAAAATCACTTGTATCAGTAATACCAATTGATCGTAGTGCTAATTTTCCGAATTGATATTTTCCCATGTAACCATAAGAATTTACAATTTTGTATAATCCATAAGATTCTCGCACCGCCAATGCCTGTTTAAAACCGACATAACTCTTTCCGATAAACGGTATTGCTACTAACTTACCTTCTGCTAATTCTAACTCGTCTGCACTCGCTGGAAAGTCATAAGATAAAGGTGATTCAGGTACTATTTTGTACTCTTCTAAAAGCATAGTTTCATACTTTTTAAAACCAGAAACAACACCCCCTGTTAATAAAACAAGACCGATAAAAAAAGAACAATTTTTTCTCATTAAAACTAATTTCTCAAGCCCTGTCACCACTTGAAATTTCTGACGACAAAGTTACTTCTATTTTATGAAGCACCTATTTATTTAAGACTTATTTCCAAACTTTAACATTTAAAAACAACACAAACAACTACTAATCAACTACTTACGTTTTTAAATTTTCAGTAAATTTTACTTGCTTTAATCATAAATATATCCTAAATTAAAGGAGCATCCATCGGTATTTTTCAGAAAAAAGCACAAAAAAAGCGTGATAATCAATTTTATCACGCTTTTTTAATGCTTATGAATTTTTCGTTTTTATCCCTCCATTTTAGCAGAAAGGTCAAACCATTTTTCTTCTTTTTCTTCTAAGTCGTTTAAAATTTTCTGAAGCTCATTTGCCTTTTCATCAATCTTACTTTCATCCACTTTTCCATCAGAAAACAACTTCTCAATTTCAAGTTTTTTACTCTCAAGATTACCTATCTCTCTTTCAAGTTTTTGATATTCCTTTTGCTCTTGAAAAGTCAAACCATTCTTAACTTGTGCTTCCTTCCAATTAACCTTCTCTTTAGGAGCCTCATCCTTTACAGGTTCTATACTGTCTTCGTACGCTCTAAAATCTGAATAGTTTCCAGGGAAATCTTCTATCACTCCTTCTCCTCTAAAGATAAACATGTGGTCTACAATCTTATCCATGAAATATCTATCGTGAGAAACAACTACTAAACATCCAGGATAGTCTAACAAGAAGCTTTCTAATACATTCAATGTTACAATATCCAAATCGTTTGTAGGCTCATCCAGAATCAAGAAGTTAGGGTTTTGAATTAAAACAGTACATAAGTAAAGTCTCTTTAACTCACCTCCACTTAATTTCTCAACAAAATCATGCTGCTTCTTTCTGTCAAACAAGAAGCGTTCTAACAATTGACCTGCAGAAATACTTCTTCCCTTAGCAAGAGGAATAAACTCTCCGTATTCTTTAATTACATCAATTACCTTTTGCTCTGGTTTCGCATTGATACCTCCTTGTGTATAATACCCAATCTTAATAGTATCTCCAATAACTACTTTACCAGCATCTGTCTGCAATCCTTGTGTCAGAATATTTAAGAAAGTAGATTTACCAGAACCATTCTTTCCAATGATTCCTATACGCTCACCTTTTTGGAATGAATAACTATAATCATCTAAGATTACCTTATCCTTGAATTTCTTATGAAGCTTGTGAAGTTCTACAATCTTACTTCCCATTCGCTCCATATTAATCTCAAGCTCCACTTGATGCTCAATTCTTCTACTATGAGCTTTTTCTTTAATTACAAAGAAATCATCAATACGAGATTTAGACTTCGTTGTACGAGCTTTAGGCTGTCTTCTCATCCAAGACAATTCCTTTACAAATAAATTCTGTGCCTTGTCGATACTTGCATTCTCAGCAGCTATACGCTCGTCTTTTTTCTCTAAATAATAAGAGTAGTTTCCTTTATATTGGTAAATCTTACCATTGTCAAGTTCAATAATCTCATTACACACGCGCTCTAAGAAGAAACGGTCGTGAGTAACCATAAACAAAGTAATATTCTCTTTAGCAAAGTAATTCTCTAACCACTCAATCATTTCAAGGTCTAAGTGGTTGGTAGGCTCATCCAAGATTAAAAGGTCTGGCTTATTAATCAATATAATAGCCAATGCCAAACGCTTGCGTTGCCCCCCTGATAAAGTCTTTACTTTTGCTTTTAAGTCTTCTAACTTCAGCTTAAACAATATTTGCTTATACTGAGTTTCAAAGTCCCAAGCATTATGCGCTTCCATCTTTTCAAAAGCCTTTTGGTATGCATCCGTATCCTCAGGGTTTTCTAACGCCTTTTCATATTCTTCAATGACTTTTAAAATCTCATTATCTGAAGCAAAAATACTTTCCTCAATTGTCAATTCGTCCTGTAGATTAGGCTCTTGTGATAAAAACTCCATACGGATACCTTTTCTCATCACTACTTGCCCTGCATCAGGAAAATCTTCACCAGTTAATATCTTTAATATTGTAGTTTTTCCTGTACCATTTTTAGCAACGAACGCAATTTTCTGGTCCTTGTTAATTCCAAAAGAAACATCCTCAAAAAGTGTACGTGCACCAAAGGATTTCGCTATATTCTCAACTGATAAATAATTCAC
>JASLGC010000348.1 GCA_030150335.1 Flavobacterium sp. | reverse complement strand
ATACATTTCCATCTCAATTTGTTCTTGATAGATTTCTCCTCCAACTGACTTGAAGAATGAGTGAATACTAAAGTTTTGGCCATCAAGATTTGTTACATTGAAATTAGTTCCGTTTCCAAAGGCTTCGAAAATCATGTATGATGCAATACCTTGACGTCTGAAAGCTTCTTTTACCCATATTTGTAGCACTCTCTTTTCCGTAGGACTATAAATTACATACCCAGCTGTTGTACCGTCAATAACTGCTTTTTTTCTTACAAAAGCTGACTCATTATTATTTACACAAAACTCATTATTTTGCCAAGTAGGGATAATATCCTTTTCTACATAATATACTAAGTACTCGTAGTAAGGTAGTTTAGTCATCTCTACTGTTTTAGATAAGTTGTTTTTCACATTTATCTTTGTCTTTCCTTTTACAGAATCAACAGAACGCCATTTCTTAAAACCTATCTTTCTATAGGTACGCATAGCAGACTCATTAGAAGCATCTACCTCTAAACTAATCTTGTCTAATTGGAAACTTTTGAATAGGGGAATAGCGTAATCATACATTTTTGCTGTAAGATTATTTCCTCTAAATTCACTTAATACACCCGTACCTGCATTGTAAAGTTTTTTATTGTTTTTAGCGTGTAGAATAAACCCAACCAATTCTTTTTGATGGTAAGCCCCAACAGAAAGACTCAAATCAATGCCTTCTGTTTTTATCTTTTCAATTAATTGTTCTCTTGTCAGTTTAGTGGGAACAAAAAATTCAGAACAAGAATTATTGAAAACTTCCAAAAACTCTTCCTTCTTTACATTTTTTAAAAACTTAAATTGAAAACTGCTACTCATAGATTTCTTTAATCAAATTATTTATTAAAAAGGTTGTTGTATTTATTCTTGCATGATGAGCATTGATACCACACCATAAAGAGCTAAAGTTATAAATATTTTTCCGTTTTGCAAATTTTCTTACATTTTCTGTTAAAATGTTCTGAATCGGAAAATTTGGTATCGAATCATTCATATTATCCATTAATAATATAAAATCATTAACAATTCCTCGAGCAAGCTTTCCTGAGAAGACTTTTGTTAGAACAGTTTTAACAGGTTTTCCCTTATCCAAAAGCTCCTTTTGATAGGGCATTGCTAAGCTTTCATTAGCTGCAATGAAATATGAGCCATAACTTATGTATGCTGCGCCAGCTTGTAAATAAGTCTTTCCCATATTACCATTATACAATCCTCCTGCAACAATTAGTGGTGTTTTAATGCCTGCTGCCTTGACCTGATTGAATAATTCTTCCAAAGGTAAATTCAAATGAGTCTCATCACTTAAAAAACTCCCTCTGTGTCCGCCTGCTTCAATTCCTTGTAAAACGATAGCATCAATCTTCTTTTGCTCTAAATAAACAGCCTCATCAAGTGTTGTTGCTGTTCCTATTAAATTTACGCCTTTTTGCTGTAATATGGAAATTTCTTCATCTGTAAAACACCCGAAAGTAAAAGCAATATATTTTATATTGTGCTTGAGTAGTAAGGCTAAAATTTCCGTGTAAGATGGTTGTTCGATATTATCTCTGTAATCATATTCATATCCAATACTTGCAGTAATCTCTTTTAATGTTGATTGCATTTTATCAATCTCATTTTTGTCTACCGGAACAATCGGATGTAAGAATAGGTTAACGATGAAAGGGGAGTCTGTTAATTTTTTTGTTTTCAAAATTAACTCCTCACAGGTATCAATAGGCAATCTACCAAGTGGTAGAGTGCCTATTGCGCCAGCATTGCAAACTGAAGCTACCATTTCTGGAGAGGTAACGCCAAGCATTGGCGCCTGAATTATTGGATACTTCGTATTTAAAATAGAAGACATTGTTTTCATATCACTAAAATTAAAGCTCTATATCGCCAACAGGATAATCTCCAAAATGGTGAGACAGGCTTACTGTTTTATAAGTAGTACGTGAGTACTTATTTGAAAATAGAATAATACAAGTTTTGTCTTTTGCTAAACGGATATATGAAGAAGTATTTCCTCGCCACCAACCGTTGTGGTAAGTATAGTTTTCTCCGTTTTCCATTGTAATCAATCTCATTCCCAGTCCGTAATTTCTCACGCCTGGATTTTCAAAACTATATCCTTGGTAAATCTGTTCTTTTAATTTAGCACTTAAAAAAGCGTCAGAATACATTGCGGTATCAAACTTTAGGAAATCGCGTGGAGTTGTAAAGATATTTTTATCTCCATAAGTTCCGTCCATGTAATCCCAATCCATTGGTCTCATCTTACTTGTAAATGACTGAGATACTTTGTACTTATTATTGATATCATCAAATACAAAACTGTGTGTCATTCCCAATGGCTCAAAGATTAACTCCTCAACGGCTTTTTTAAATGATTTCTGAGTTACTTGTTCCACTATACATGCCAAAACAACGTAATTGGTATTACTATAAGCAAAACGCGTATTTGGCTTAAAGTCTAAAGCTACGGTTTGCTCTTCAATTACTTTCAGAACGTCGCTATTCGTAACCGTTTTTGTTTGGTCCCATACATTTTCATAATATCCGTAATAACGCAATCCACTTCGATGACTTAAAAGGGTACGAACCGTAATCTCTTTATATGGAAAACGAGGAATGATATCTGCTACGCTTTGGTCTAAGCTAATCTTTCCTTGGTCCACTAATCTCAAGACAGTAGTGGCTGTTATTACTTTTCCAACTGATGCGACGTGGAGAGGAGTATCGCTTGTTATTGCTTTTTTACCTGCGCGGTCATAAACTCCTGAATAATCTTCATAGATAATCTTTCCGTTTTTCGCTACAAGAAAACTACCCGTGTAATCACCAGTTTTGATATTCTCATGATAGAATTTATCTACCATTTGACTTTGCTCCAAAATATACTTGGTGGGTAAGCTCTCAAAATCTACGGTGTATGGATTATTGACAAGAACATTATGTTCCTTGTTAATTGAAGTATTGGTAGCTAAATCAGTAGTTTCATTAGATTTTTTGCAAGCACAAAAACACAGTGCTGTCAAAAGGGATATTGTTAGTTTGTTTTTATTAATCATCATTCTTGTAAATACAAAACCAGTTACCTGATTAGTGGCAACTGGCTGGTTGTTTGTTCTCTTTTTATATTATTTAATTGCTAATTTATCTCTTGTGCTTTTCAACAACGCATCTTTATGTGCTAAAACAGAGATTGACTTCAATTTCATGTAAGCAACACTCATGTAGATATAACCATCGTTTCCAACGCGTTCGCTATTTCCTCCCCAAGAGTTTTTAACTTTGTAATAGATATTTCCTTTTTGGTCTTTTACTTTTCCTACAATATGCATTAAGTGGTCATCTTGTGTATCGAAGCTATAAAAGTCTTTTAATCTTAAATCTGCATCAACTTCCTTTTCAGTAATAATTTCTGTTAACCCTTTCTTTTCATCTTCTTTGGATGCGGCAACAAAAGCGACACCGTGCTTTGAAGAGAAAGTAGCTTCAGAGACGTCACAGTCTAATGAAAGCGTAAATCCTTTGTCAAGTGCATTATCAATATTTTTGATGTACTCGTCTAAAGGAAGGTTATACATACTACCGTTTGAAAAATTGTCAGGAATATTTAAAATGAACGGAGCATAGTCTTTTTTATTGCCAAATGACGTAATCGTAACGTAGTTATCTGGATTAATTCCTGTCATTTTTAAGAAGGACTCTGGTGTGTATTTCTTTCCTTCATAGATAAACTCTGAAATTTGCTTCCCCATATAAGTATCAAGGATATTATCTGTGATGCTTTTCCAATGCATAGAGATAGGGCCATTGCTTTTAGCATAAGATTCTATTACACTTTGAAGTGTTTTGAACATTTCAGTATGGTTGTAAGTTTCTTCACCAACTAAACCAGAGTATGCTTCAATTGGAACAATTCCATAATCGCGAATACTGTTGATTACATCATGAGCAAGACCTCCTTCGCCGAACTGCGCTTTCCCTTGTCTTAATATGTAATTTTCTATTTTCTTAGGATATGTATTACGTACCGTATACATTTCAGACAAGTCGATATGCTTACCCTTTATTCTAATAATCTCAGATTCTAAAAAAGAAGAAGTACTAAAACTCCAGCAAGTTCCCGTTTTTCCTTGGCTGATAACAGGGTTAGCATCAATGTCTATAATATTTTGAAATTCATATTGTTGAGCATAA
>JASLGC010000347.1 GCA_030150335.1 Flavobacterium sp. | reverse complement strand
TGTAATTCAGGCTTTTCCTGAACAAAACTGCTAACCCATTCTTCCAATTGATCTAAATCATAAGGTAACAAATGGTTTATAGCTTTTTGAAGTTCTTTATAAAATAACTTAGGATCAAAACTTACATTCTCCAAAATAGTTCTTGAAAAATCAAACATTAAACGTGTTTTCATACCTCTAATTGTTTTTTATATTACTATAGTAAACATAAGCATTTAGCCACTGTTTTCCCGTTTCCCAGGCTAACTTTAATACAATTTTAGCAATTAATATATCATTATCAACCTTGTGTCTGAAATGATAAATTATCCGCAATTTTATGGGTGTCTAAAAGACTAAATAAAAGTTCAAATCAATAAGAATCTCTAAACAACATACATAAAAAAAGCACCCCAATACGAGGTGCTTTACTATATTATGCGTTAATCAAAATTAAAGATTCTTTTAGTTCAGGTTTTCCCTGAACATATCCATTTACCCATTGCGCTAACTGATCTAAATCATAAGGCAATAAATGGTTCATAGCTTTTTGAAGTTCTTTATAAAACAGCTTTGGATCAAAGCTAACATTTTCAAGAACGGTTTTTGCGAAATCAAACATTAAACGTGTTTTCATATCGGTAACTTTTTCTTATTACTATAGTAAACATACTCAATTTGCTACATAAATTAAGTTTATGTCCCTAACTTTAATACAATTTTAGCAATTCAACTATCATATCATTTTATTTAATCAAAATATACAATAAACATAATAATACGTCGTTTACATACTTTATATCCCTTCACAATTTCAAGTGCTTTCCCCTGATTTTTTTTCACATTCCTAAAGTAGATTCTACATCTAACATTTGTGCTTTTTATCAGCAGAGCTCCATCATTTATATTATCCCTTAATTTTAGTAAAATTACTATTAAATTATTAGTTTTTTATCTTATTTAAATAGTCGTAATTTGAATAAAAATATTAATACTTATCAATGTATGGATTTCATAAAAAAAGTAGATTGGGCACGTTTAGGAATTATTGCTTGTACTATCATCTTTTTGATAACAGCAGTAACCTTTGAAATCTTTGAATTACATACCCTACCAGCACAATTCTTTGGTACTCTATTGGGAGTTGTAATTACCGCTATTATCACTGTATTGTTACTTCAAGGACAAACAAAAAGTGAGGAAAAAAGAGAACGTCATTTAATGGTTTTTGAAAAGAAACAAGAGATTTTCTTCCAATTCTTGACTCAATTGAATACAATCTTACAAAAAGAAACACTTACCGCACATTTAAGTGCCGAAAAAACCTTAGCAAAGGAAGTACACAACTTACAAGATTTGTTGTTTGAATTTGGTTTCTTGCAAATGCACACTTCTGCAGAAACTTTTGACAAAGTATTAGGATTAGTAGGTAACTTAATAGAAGAAAGCAATAAAATCAAAGCGCTTGACTCTAAGTCAAAAGAAGCTTTAACTCAATATTACTCTGTATTGACCACTGATTTCTTTGCCATAGTAGCTCTATTAAAAAGTGAGCTATACAGAGAATTACCTCCTCACATAGACAAACATAAAATAGATAGAATTATTAAATTATCTTTTTAAAATATTATTTACCCTTTTCGGTTGTAAACATAAAGTCCTCCTGCTCTCACAGGGGGATTCTTTTTATATACCGTTTCCTCTTTTTATATTGAATATTTCCTTTTTTCAATAACGAAGTCATCTGAATCAACTCCTCCACAATAATGGCACAATACCGGCAGTATTCCGGCACTTTTACCCCAAAAACGCCTATTTTCGTGGAGAATAGTGCCGGAATACTGCCAGCAATATGTAATGATCCTTTCACAATGAAACATTCGAATATAAGAGATATTTCATTGAAATACTTCTCTACTTGTCGATAAACACAATTTACAATACAATAGAAAAACAGTATAAGGAAGCCCAAATTTTTATGCTTATATTTGCTCTTAGTAAGAATTAATCTAATCAAAAAAGCACATATACTATGAAATCGACAGGATGGATAGGGTTAGGAAATATGGGAACTCCTATGGCTGCTAACTTATTGAAAGCAGGCTATAAAGTAAATATCTATTTAAGAGATCCTAATAAATCGTGTGTTCTGCTTTCTGATGGAGCTACAGGTATTGTAGATTTCAACACTTTCATTGAACAAACAGATGTTGTATTTTTGACATTGCCAAACGATGCTATTACGGAGGAAACTTTTGAAAAAATACTTTTAACGGATATAAGCGGTAAAACGTTTATCAATAGCAGTACTATTTCTCCTGGTCTTGCGCAAAAACTGCACAATGCTATTTCTGTGAAAGAGGGTGTTTATATCGATGCTCCTGTTTCTGGAAGTGTAAAACCGGCTATTGATGGTACGCTTTCTTTCTTAGTTGGTGGGGAACAACAAGCCTATACTGATAGTATCCCTTATTTTGAAGTGATGGGTAAACACCATTATTACTTGGGAAATGCTGGAAGTGGTAGCAAAGCTAAATTGGCGATTAATTACTACATGTCTGTGGTTGTACAAGGTTTAGCTGAAACGGTATTATTTGCAGAAGAAAACGGTATTTCAAGAGAAATGATGACTTCTATTGTGAATGATGGTGCATGTGGTTCTGGGATGAGTAAAATCAAAACAACTCCTATTTTAAAAGACGAATATCCTGCTGCTTTTCCATTGAAATTTATGCTAAAAGACTTGCGATTGGCTCAAGCAGAAGGTTGGAATACAGACTTAATTAATGCGACTGAAAAGATGTTTAGCAAAGCAAGTGAACAAGGGCTTGCAGAACAAGATTTGATGGCTGTAATTAAAGCAATAAAAGAATAATTAAACTAAATATAATCCTTTAGGAAATGAATAACTTACAACAAATTATAGAAAAAGCTTGGGAAGACCGTACCCTATTACAAAATACAGATACACAAAACGCTATTCGCGAAGTTGTGGAATTAATTGATTCAGGAAAACTACGTGTTGCTGAACCAAAAGGTGATGATTGGCAAATAAACGAATGGGTAAAGAAAGCTGTTGTTCTTTATTTCCCTATTCAAAAAATGGAAACATTAGAAGCTGGTATTTTTGAATACCACGACAAAATGCCATTAAAGAAAAACTACGCAGAAAAAGGTATTCGCGTTGTTCCTAATGCTGTAGCACGTCATGGAGCTTATATTTCTTCAGGTGTTATCTTAATGCCTTCTTATGTAAATATTGGAGCTTATGTAGATGCTGGAACAATGGTTGATACATGGGCTACTGTAGGTTCGTGTGCACAAATTGGTAAAAACGTTCACTTGTCTGGTGGTGTTGGTATTGGTGGTGTATTAGAGCCATTACAAGCAGCTCCAGTTATCATTGAAGACAATGCTTTCATCGGGTCTCGTTGTATCGTTGTTGAAGGTGTTCGCGTTGGTAAAGAAGCTGTTTTAGGTGCGAATGTAGTATTAACTGCATCAACTAAGATTATTGACGTTACAGGAGAAACTCCAGTTGAAATCAAAGGATATGTTCCTGAAAGATCTGTGGTTATCCCTGGTTCATATACTAAAAAATTCCCTGCTGGAGAGTTCCAAGTTCCTTGTGCTTTAATCATTGGACAAAGAAAACCTTCTACAGATTTAAAAACATCATTAAACGATGCGTTAAGAGAGTATAACGTAGCTGTTTAATTTTAAAACAATATTTTTTCGGAAAACAGAGTAGCAATGCTCTGTTTTCTTTAATTATAACCTAATTGTCTTTTTATGAATAAGGTTTTATCTCAGAATCTACTCGTATTTGCTAAAAGATTTTTCTTAATCTTTATTTTCTATCAACTATGTAGATTAGGTTTTTCTATCTACAATTCGCATTTATTAGATCCTTGGAATTCAAAAATATTCCTTGGTGGAATACGATTTGATTTGGCTGCACTTGGTTTTATTAATATTCCTTTTGCACTACTTCATCTAATTCCTGGAGGTTTTCAGAATAATAAATCATACCAAAAATTCTTGTTCTATAGTTTTTTCTTGGTCAATACATTTTTTCTTTGTTTAAATTTCGTAGATTATGAATACTTTAAATTTATCGGAAGAAGAAGTTCTTATGCTTTTATAACAGCATCGGGAATGGAACAAGAATTACCTGGATTATTGAAAAACTTTATTGTTGAATTCTGGTGGATTCCTTTATTCATTTTCTTAACGTTTTTGACTTTTTGGCTTATTTATAGAAAAATAAAATATCAAGTTAATTACAGTAGCTTCAATGTAATTGGATTAATTTCTGCTCTACTTGTTACAGGAATATTACTTGTATTTGGTAGAGGTGGTTTACAAGCAAAACCTATTCGCTTAGTAGATGCTTCTCAATATGGAGGACTGAAGAACACAGCATTGGTATTAAACACCCCTTTCTCAGTTTTAAAAACAATGGGGAAAAGTGAAAACTTAGAGGAAGTGAAGTTTTATTCTGAAGATGAATTAAATAAAATATTTAATCCTATTCAAGAATTCAAATACGATAGTATCAACAAAAAGAACGTTGTTTTGCTTATCGTAGAAAGCTTTGGTAGAGAAACAATGCATAGAGGGCTAACTCCATTTATGGATTCTTTAGCTCAAAATAGCTACTTCTTTGAAAATGGTTTTGCTAATGGAAAAGTTTCAATTGACGCTGTTCCTTCATCTATTTCAAGTATCCCAAGTTTGATGAATAGAACATACATCACTTCGAGTTATGCTTTAAATGACGTATATCCATTACCTAAAATATTAAATGAACATGGATATTATACTGCTTTCTTCCACGGAGCGTTTAACGGTTCTCAAAACTTTGACCAATACGCTAATGTAGCTGGTTTTAAAGATTACTTTGGAAAGAATGAATATGAAGGTCCTGAGGCATTTGATGGTTCATGGGGAATATTTGACGAGGAATTCCTTCAGTTTTTTGCAAAAAAATTAGACGATGTAAATCAACCGTTTTTTACAACATTGTTTACGATTTCTTCTCATAATCCATATACGATACCAACACGTTATAAAGGGAAATTTCCTAAGGGTGAAGCTAATATTCACGAGTCTATTGCGTATGCTGATTATTCGTTAAAAAAGTTTTTTGAGACAGCTAAAACCAAAAGCTGGTATAATAATACTATTTTTATTATCACTGCTGATCACACCTCATCTGAGCCACAAGAAGACGTATGGAAAAGCAATGTAGGTATGTTTAGAATTCCAATCTTATTCTTTGCTCCTGGCGATGAAACTATCCCTGTAGAAAAAGTGGGGAAAAACTTTCAGCAAATCGATATACTTCCGAGTTTAATGGATTATCTACAAATCAACACTAAAGTAGTTAGTTACGGTAAGTCATATAAGTCTGACAAAGATTTCGTTGTTAATTATCTAAACAATATTTACAACTATGAAAAAGGTGATTATTACTTAGCTTTTGATGGTAAAAAATCTTTAGGTTTATATAATTGGAAAGTTGACCCAACTTTAAAAAATAATCTAATGCATCAAGAACCTGAGAAATTAGAAGAAATGGAGGTTTTTATTAAAGCTTACATACAATCGTTTAATCACAGAGTTAAAAATAATATGCTAACTATTAAATAAATACATGTATAAAAGAAGACCTATGTTAGTCTTCTTTTATTTTCTATCTATTTTTACAAAAAAATTAACAACGTCTATTCATATAAAAGACATAAAAAACACGTTGTATATTTTAAAATACTATTTTTACACATTAAATAAACTTTTAAGCTTCTTAATACAAATCATTTTTATAAATGTCTACTAAAATTACACTATTAATACCGACAAAAAATGAAGCTGAACGCATTGCTAAATGCATTCTTTCTGTAAAAGAATTAGCCAATGAAATCATCGTTGTTGATTCCTATAGTACAGATGATACAGTTAATATAGCAGAATCTTTAGGGGCAAAAGTTATTAAACGTGAATTTGACAACTATTCAAGTCAAAAAAACTGGGCAATTACTCAAACATCCAATGATTGGATATTATTATTAGATGCAGACGAATATCTTACAGATGAACTACACCAAGAAATTGATGACTTAATTAAATCTGAGAATTTAGAAAAAAGCAATGCATATTGGATTTATAGACAAAACCACTTTTTTGATAGAGCAATAAATTTTAGTGGTTTTCAAAACGATAAAGTTATTAGACTCTTCAACAAAAAAAAGTGCAATTACATTAAAAAAGTACACGAACAACTTATCGTTGATGGCAAAAGTAGTTTTCTAAAACACAAACTTTATCACAATACCTATAGAGGTTTTGATTTTCATATTCAAAAACTTAGTAACTATGCCAACTTACAAGCTTTAGACTATGATAAAAAGACTTCTAAATTAAATCTATATCATTTTACTATAAAGCCTGGTTTTCGCTTTTTTAAACACTACGTTATACAACAAGGTTTTCGAGACGGTGTTCCTGGTATTATAATGTCATTTTTAGGAAGTTACGCAGTATTTTTACGATACGTAAAATTATGGATGCTGAGAAACAATATCGATAAATAAACAAGAAAAGCTCTTCAATATTTGGAGGGCTTTTCTTGTTTATTTATCTCACTTTATTATTATAGCACAAGAAAACTTAGCATTATTCTTTAACCTATTTGCTAAAATCTATTCTAATACAGATTCAATTACTCAAAATGGTAAAATAACGTCAGTATTATTTAACATTATTAACAATTAAAAAAACAACATACCTCCATGATTAAACAATCATTCAGGTCGAATGTTATTTTAAAACATTTAGCTAAAAAACAATAAGTTATCACAACAAATACAACTATTAAAAAGTATAAAAATAGGTACAAACAATTATTTTCAAATTGACATTTTTTAACCTATTTTTGTACATCACAACAACAACTAAATATTATTAACGTAATGATTCATTTCTTCGAAAACCCTTCGAAAATGTTCTATGCTGCACAAGTAGAGAACAATCTATCTAATGAAGATATCCAAAAGTTAAACTGGTTATTTGGCAATGCCAAGCACTTAAACGAGAAAACAATCAATGCTAAATTTGTAGGTCCACGCGCAACTATGGTTACCCCATGGAGCACAAACGCTGTGGAAATCACTCAAAATATGGGAATCAAAGGAATCATCCGTATTGAAGAGTTCTACAAAGCGGAAGAATGTGATTCGTTTGACCCTATGCTTGCACAAGAATACACTGAGTTAAACCAAGATATCTTTGCGATTAACATTGCTCCTGAAGCAATCATCTATATAGATGACATCGCCGCTTATAACCAACAAGAAGGTTTAGCACTAAACGAAGAAGAGGTTACGTATCTAAACAACCTTGCTGAAAAATTGGGACGAAAACTAACGGATTCTGAAGTTTTTGGATTCTCTCAGGTAAACTCTGAACACTGTCGTCACAAGATTTTCAACGGTACTTTCGTAATAGACGGAGTAGAACAACCTACTTCCCTATTCAAATTAATTAAGAAAACATCTGAAACAAATCCTAATGATATCGTTTCAGCT